>JBAPVZ010000027.1:0-2271 GCA_049283435.1 Candidatus Dormiibacterota bacterium | reverse complement strand
CTTACGCCCAGCTCCGCGGCGTGGCGCCTCAGCCCCGCATACACCTCATCGTCCACGTCGCGGATCTGAATCGTCTTCGGCATCGGCCGAGCATAAAATGCGATTCTGCATGAAGGCATGCAGAATCGCATGCAACGGCGAGTTTTACACTTGACCTCCGCATGTTCGCAGCCCACGATGCGCGGCCGTTCGGCGCCGGCGACCGTGCCTGACCTGCTGATCGCCCGCAACCCGGACGCCGGCTCCACGCTGCCGTACCTGCTCCGGGTGCCACTCGCCGGCGGGCTCGTCTTCCGCACCTCGGGCACCTGGCCGCGGACGAAGGCCCTGTTCTGCTATCCGGTCGGCGAAGAGGAGTGGCCGCCGGAGCCGGAGATCGTGGAGCGGGTCGCGGTGCGCTCCTGCGTGCGGCGCGGCGCGGCGATCGACCTCATGCTCGCCCGGGGCCGGGAGAACCGCTCGCAGCTCGTCTTCACCAAGGCGCGGGGTCGGGACGTCGTCTTCTGGCAGTCACCGCGGACGCGCAAGCAGGCGCGGCCGAACGTGTCGCTCCCGAGCGCCCGCGCGTCCGGCCTCGCGGCGTTGGAGATCATCGTCGACGCGCACGAGCAGTACCCCTACCGATTCGCCCACCAGCAGGTGCGCACGGTCCGCCGCGGACTTCCCTGCGGCGACTACGGCGTGGCGTGGGAAGGGCGCCTCGTCGCCGCCGTCGAGCGCAAGTCGATCGGCGATCTGACCTCGAGCGCGATCAGCGGCCGGCTCCGCTTCGCGATCGGCGACCTGTCCGCGTTGCCGAGGTCAGCCGTCGTCGTGGAGAACCGGTACGGCGACGTCTTCAAGGTCCCCTATGTGCGTCCAGCCATCGTCGCCGATGCGCTCGCCGAGCTGCAGGTCCGCTGGCCGGAGGTGCCGATCGTCTACTGCGACAACCGGCCCCTGGCCGAGGAATGGACCTACCGCTATCTGGCCGCGGCGTTCACCTGGGCCACGACCGAAGCCGCGGCGACCGAGCGGATCGGCCTACGCGACGGGTTCGCGCTGCCGAGCCTCCGGCCGGCGTCCCCGGGACCGGACAGCGCCGAGGTGCGCGCCTGGGCACGGGCGGCCGGACTCACCGTCTCCGACCGCGGCCGCATCGCCGCCGGCGTCCTGCAGGCGTGGCAGGAGGCGCACGCCGGCTGAGCGGTCAGCCGCCGGCGATGCCGAAGATCGTCCAGCCGGCGAGCGACCAGAACGTCAGCGCGAAGATGATCGTCATCAGCAGCACCCAGGCGGTGCCGGTGACGACGTTGCGGCCGGGCACCGGCCAGGACGCCCAGCCGAGACGGTGGGCGAGGGGCGGGCCGAGCCACTGGTCGAAGAGCGGCCACAGCAGCAGCACCCCGCCAATGATGGTCGGGATGAAGATCGCCATCACGACCTCCGGCCCCAGCTTCAGGACCTGGAACAGGAAGAGGAAGTACCAGTCCGGCCGCGGCAGCGCGGTCTGGGTCGGGTTGGCCGACGGCTCCAGCGCATCGTTCTGCCCGACGAACGCGGTCAGCAGTCCGACCGCGACCAGGATCGCCATCATGATCACCGGGTACGGCCAGAAGTGGTCGGGGAAGAACGGATGCGTGTCCTCTTCCGGCATGTCGTCCGAGAGGTGATGCCCCGGGTTCTGCCCGAACAGCACCGACACCAGCCCGAGCGACATGACGATCGGATACAGGATGTGGTCGGGGCCGATCTGGATTCGCTTGTCGTCCGGCTCGAGCATGTGCCCGCCGCCGCCGTGGCCGTCGACCTCGACGATCGGCACCGCTGCCGTCACCGCGCCCGGCCCCTCTCGGAGCAGGCCGTCCCATTGCGCGACCGGAATCCCGTCTCGCGCCTGATCGCGCTGCCTGCGCGCCCTGTCCTTGCTCATCACATCGGCTCCGAGATGCCCTGCTTGCGGATCATGCGGAAGTGGATGTACATCAGGATCGTGATCACCGCCGGCAGGATGAACACGTGCACGGTGAAGAAGCGCTGGAGCGTGTCGCTGCCGAGCACCGGGGCGCCCTGCACGACCGTCCGCAGCGCGTCGCCGACGATCGGCGCCAGGCCGATGATCTGGATCGTCACCTCCGACGCCCAGTACGCCTTGGTGTCCCAGGGCAGCAGATAGCCGGTCAGCGAGAACGCGAGCACGCAGAGCAGCATGATCACGCCGACCATCCAATTCAGCTCGCGAGGCGCGCGGTAGGACCCAGTCCAGAAGACGCGCGCCATGTGCAGCACGAC
>JBAPVZ010000026.1:0-6884 GCA_049283435.1 Candidatus Dormiibacterota bacterium | reverse complement strand
GCACAGCGTCAGACCGCCGACCCGCACCTGGGTCGCGGTCTCCGGCTCCAGATCGTCCGCCGCCGCCACCCGCTGCAGCTCAGCCAACCCGGGCCTCCAGCTCGCGCTCCACGAGCTCGCGGGCCTGGGCGACCGGGATCGTGTCGAGCACCTCGCCGAAGAAGCCCTTCACGATCATCCGCTGTGCCGTCTCCGGCGGGATGCCTCGGCTCTCCAGGTAGAACAGGTGCTCGGGGTCGAGCGGTGCGATCGTCGCGCCGTGCGTGCAGCGGACGTCGTTGTTCTCGATCTCCAGCATCGGCATCGAGTGCGCCTTCGCCTGCTTCGAGAGCAGCAGGTTGCGGTTCGCCTGGTAGGCGTCCGACCCCCGGGCGCCGGGCTCGATGCGGATCAGGCCGGCATACACCGCGCGTGCCTCGTCGGTCAGCGCGCCCTTGAACAGCAGATCACTCGTCGTGTGACCGACCGCGTGCGCCTGCAGGGTGTGGTAGTCGAAGAACTGGTCGCCGGTCCCGAAGTACAGGGCCTTCAGCTCGGCGCTCGCGCCCGGCCCGACGAGCTGGGCCTCGACGCGATTCTTCGCGAAGTGGCCACCGAGCCCGACGTTGATCAGCCGCACTGTCGACTCGCGCTCACCGCGCACCCGCTGGTCCGCGAACTGCCACGCGTGCCGGCCCCAACGCTGCAACGCGAGGTAACCGACCGAGCTCCCCTCGCCGGCGAAGACCTCCGCCGAGCCGCTGCAGTAGGCGGGCCGCTCCAGGTCGGGCGACAGGAACTCGTCCACGTAGTTGAACGAGCTGCCCTTACCGGCGACGACCAGCGTGTGGGGGAGCACCGCCGCGCCGCCTCCCGCCGACCAGAACTGGGAGACGAAGGGATGCTCGACGTTGACCCCATCGGGCACGTAGAGGAACGTGCCGCCGCTGAAGAGGGCCGCGTGCAGCGCCGTCAGACGGTCGCGGTCCGCCCGCACCTCGGTGAAGAGTCGCTCCCGCACCAGCTCCGGGTACTCCCGCGCCGCCTGCGAGAGCGGCAGGAAGAGCACCCCCCTGGCGGCGACTGCGGGATCGAGCTCGACCGTCCCCGGCTCCGATCCGCGCTGGCGCAGGACGCCCGAGGTGTCGTCGATCGGGTCGGCGTTCGGGGTGCCGCTCGCCTGCTCGTACGCCTCGAACGAGTCGAGGTCGAGCCCACGCAGGTCGGTGCGGCGCCACTCCTCGTCGCTGCGAGAGGGCATCGGGAGTCGCTCGAAGACCTCGAACGCGTCCCGCCGCCGCTGCCGGAGCCACTCCGGCTCCGAGTGCAGCGACGCCAGGTCCTCGACCGCGGTTGGCGTGAAGCTCGTGACGGATGTGCTCATGAGCGGGGTCTCCGCGCCGCGCAACGTACGGAGTCTCGTGCGGTGATCACCCGACGGACCCCTCCATCTCGAGCTGGATCAGACGGTTCAGCTCGACCGCGTACTCGAGCGGCAGCTCCTTCGTGAACGGCTCGATGAATCCGTTCACGATCATCGTCTCCGCCTCCTCCTGCGGGATGCCGCGGCTCATCAAATAGAAGAGCTGCTCGTCCGAGACCTTGCTCACGGTCGCCTCGTGGCCGATGTTGACCTCGGGCTCGTCGCATTCGATGAACGGGTAGGTCTCGCTGATCGACTCGTCGTCGAGCAGCAGCGCATCGCACTTGACGAACGACTTCACGTGGTGGGCCCCGGGGTGGACCTTGATCAGCCCGCGATAGCTGGTCCGGCCGCCCGCCTTGGAGATCGACTTGGAGGTGATCGTCGAGGTCGTGTTCGGCGCGACGTGGATCATCTTTCCGCCGGCGTCCTGGTGCTGGTGCTCGCCGGCGAACGCGATCGAGAGCACGTCGCCCTTCGCGCCGGGCTCCATCAGGTAGACGGACGGGTACTTCATCGTGATCTGCGAGCCGAGGTTGCCGTCGACCCACTCCATGGTCGCGTTCTCGTAGGCGACGGCCCGCTTGGTGACCAGGTTGAAGACGTTCGTCGACCAGTTCTGGATCGTCGTGTAGCGGCAGCGCGCGCCCTTCTTGACGACGATCTCGACGACGGCCGAGTGCAGGGAGTCGGTCGTGTAGATCGGCGCCGTGCAGCCTTCGATGTAGTGGACGAACGAGTCCTCGTCGCAGATGATCAGCGTGCGCTCGAACTGACCCATGTTCTCCGCGTTGATGCGGAAGTAGGCCTGGAGCGGGATGTCGACCTTGACGCCCTTCGGCACGTAGATGAAGGAGCCGCCGGACCAGACCGCGGTGTTGAGCGCCGCGAACTTGTTGTCGGCGGCCGGGATCACCGTTCCGAAGTATTCCTTGAAGAGGTCCGGGTGCTCGCGCAGCGCGGTGTCCGTGTCCAGGAAGATGACGCCCTTCTTCTCCAACTCCTCGTGCAGGGAGTGGTAGACGACCTCCGACTCGTACTGCGCCGCGACGCCGGCGAGGAACTTGCGCTCCGCCTGGGGCACGCCGAGACGGTCGAACGTCTTCTTGATGTCGGCCGGGACGTCGTCCCAGTCCTTGCCCTGCCGGTCGGACGCCTTCAGGTAGTAGAAGATGTTCTCGAAGTCGATCACCGAGAGGTCGGCGCCCCAGGTCGGCGTCGGCTTCTTCCGGAAGATGCCGAGCGCGCGCAGCCGGAGCTTGAGCACCCACTCCGGCTCCTGCTTCATGAAGGAAATCTCGCGGACGACGTCCTCGTTGAGCCCGCGCTTCGCCTTGAAGACGTAGGACTCGGCGTCGAAGAAGCCGTACTTCTCCTTGTAGTCGTCCCCGACGTTGATCTTCGGTGCGACGGCCATCTACCTGACCTCCTCGTTGAGCGCTGCCGGCTCGGCGACCCACTCCGCGTAGCCGGTGTGCTCGAGCTCGTCCGCGATCTCGGGACCACCCGAGCGGACGACCTTGCCGTCCACGAGCACGTGCACGAAGTCCGGCTGGATGAACTCGAGAATGCGCGTGTAGTGCGTGATGATCAGCACCCCCAGGTCGGGACCGCGGAGGTTGTTGATCGCCTCGGCGACGTACTTGATGGAGTCGATGTCGAGGCCGGAATCCGTCTCGTCGAGAATCGCGAGCTCGGGCCGCAGCGCCGCCATCTGGAGGATCTCGGCCCGCTTCTTCTCGCCGCCGCTGAACCCGTCGTTGACGTAGCGCGAGAGGAAGCTCTGATCCATCCGCAGCGTCTGCATGGACTCGTTGAGCAGCGAGCGGAACTCGCGGGGGTTGATCGGCTTGGGCCTATCCTCGGGGGAGCCCCCCCGAGTCCCCCCCGAGGGATTGGATTGACGCTCGGGGGAGGCGGCGCCTTCCCCGGAATCCCGCTTCGGGCTCATCTGACCCTTGGTGTCGGCGCCGCGCTTCGCGTTGATTGCCGTACGCAGGAAGTTCGCCATCGTGACGCCGGGCACGACGGTCGGGTACTGCAGCGCGAGGTAGACGCCGAGGCGAGCGCGCGCATCGGGTGACAGCTCGAGCAGGTCGTGACCCTTGAACAGCACCTCACCGCCGAGCACCTGGAAGCTCGGATGCCCCATCAGCGCCGACGCGAGCGTGCTCTTGCCCGATCCGTTCGGGCCCATCACGGCATGCACCTCGCCCTTGTTGATGCTGAGCGAGACGCCCTTCAGGATCTCGCGACCCTCCACGGCGACCCGGAGGTCCTTGATCTCGAAGTCTGCCATTCGCTTCCCCTTGTCCTCGATTGGTGTGATGCGGTACGTGCAACAGGTGTCACCCGCGCCCAGCCACGTCGAGCGCACGACTCCCGCCCCGAGCAGTCGAGCGTACATGTCACGCTCGTGCTCGCACGGATAGCCGGTCTTCGCCGCGACGTCCTGGATCGGGCAGTTGCGGTGCCGGAGGGCGAGGGTTCCGTCCGCCTCCCGCACCGTCTCGGTCATGTGGCCGCCCGCCTCGGTGAGGTGGGCGAGCTGCTCGACGCGCGCCTCCAGCCGGCCATCGTGAAGCTCGCGGCCGTAGCCCGCTTCGAGGCGGTCGGCACGCACCTCGAAGAAGCGCTCCAGCTCCGGCTTCTCCAGGAATTCCACGAGCTCGGAGGCGAGCTCCTGGTGGCCGGTCGGAAACTCCGCCTGCGCGGCCTCCGTCAGACGGTACCGGTGCTGCGGCCGTCCCGGGCCGTTGCGATCGCTCGGCTCGAGCGCGACCAGGCCCTGGGCCCGCAGCAACTCGAGGTGGCGCAGGGCTCCCTGCTTCGTGATGCCGAGCCCTGTGGCGACCTCACCGAGACTGGCCGTGCCCGACGCTTTCAGCAGCGTCAGAACCTCGTGCTTGCGATCCATCGGTAGCCACGATTCTACCGATTTATCAATGTTCTCGTTGAAAAACCGGGATCGGGCCTCTCGAGCCGGCGTGGGGCGACGGCGGGCTATCCGCTAGCCGGCGCCGGGTCGGATGCGGCCGTGCTCCAGGTGGACGACCTGGTCCGCGAGCTCGAAGGCCGCCGGCCGGTGCGAGACGGCGAGGATCGTCGCTGCCGGGTGGTCTTCGCGCAGCCGCCGCCAGAGCTCCGCTTCGGTGATCGTGTCGAGTGCGCTCGAGAGGTCGTCGAAGACCAGCAGCGCCGCGCCTCGGGCGAGCATCCGGGCCGCTGCGACCCGCTGCACCTGCCCGCCCGACAGGCGTACGCCGCGCGGGCCGACCGCGGTCTCGATCCCGGCCGGCAGCGCCGCCAGGTCGCGGTCGAGCACGGCGGTGCGAGCGGCTGCCGCTGCCCGCTCCCGCCCGCCGCGCTGTCCGAGCAGGATGTTCTCCTCGACGCTCCGGGTGAAGAGGGACGGCAGCTGGGGCGTGAAGGCGCAGCGCGGCGGCACGAACCAGCGGTCGGGCCGGCGGACGAGCTCGCCGTTCCAGGTGATCGCTCCCGCCTCCGCAGGCTGCAGCCCGAGCAGTGTGCGCAGCAGCGTCGTCTTGCCGGCGCCGACCGGACCGGTGACGACGGTGAACGTGCCCGCGGCCAGGTCGAGGTCGACGTCCCGAATGCCGCCGCCGTGCGCATGGACGCGCGTCAACCCACGCACCCGCAGGTCTCGAAACGGCAGGCCCTCGCGATCGCGGTCGGTCCAGGCAGGGCTGCCGGCGGGGCGGAGGGAATGCCGCTCGACGAGCTCGGCGGCGGAGCTGCCGAAGAGGAGCGGACGCAGGCGGCGCAGGCTGACCAGGAGCTGGCGGTAGATCCGTGCGTATTGCCCGACGTACCCGGTGATCGTCGCGAGCTGCGCGAGGTAGGAGACGAACAGCGCGAAGTCGCCGATCGTGAACGACCCGCGCCCGAGCACGCGCGGCACGAGCAGCAGGACGACCCCGGTCGCGATCGTGGCCAGGTTCTGGGACAGGGAATCGATCACCTGACTCAGCACGACGTCCCGCTGCACGGCGTGCAGCCGGACGTCGCAGCGCGCGACGAAGCGCTCACTCACCCGCTCCTCCGCGCCGCCGCCCTTGATCGTCGCCAGCGCGCCGAACGTCTCCGAGATCATGCCGGTGACGTCGGCACCCGACTGCTGCGCCGCCTCGCGCACGCTGACGATCCGCCGGCGCAGCGTGTTGACGAGCAGCATCGCGGCGACCGAGGGGACGGCGACGACGGCGGTGACGAGCAGGCTCGTCCGCGCAAGCACCCAGAACGCGCCGCCGACCATCAGGGCGGCGCCGAGCGGGTCGAGCGAGTAGGTGACCGCCGTCGACACGTCCAGCACGTCGTCGCGCAGGCGGCCGATCGCCTCGCCCGACGAGCCCGGCAGCGAGGCCGCGTGCGAGCGGTTCAGGGCCGCGGCGAGCAGGTTGCGCCGCATGAGGACGGAGGTCGCGATCCGGACGATCGGCTCGGCCGCGCTCCCGATGCCCTGGAGACCCTGCGCAACCGCGACCGCGACGAGCAGCGCGATCAGGGCGGCGGGGCCGAGCCCGGCCGGCTGCCGGCCGGTGAGATCGTCGAAGTACGCCTGCAGGATGAGGCCCGGGGCGAGAACCGTCAGGTAGTGCGTCAGCACGGAGAGCGTGCTGATCGAGAGCAGGAGCGGTTGGGTGCGCGCCAGCCCGAGCAGCACCGGCGTGGCGCGCAGGCGCTCGGCTCCCACTCGGTGCCCTCGGCTCCCGGTCGGCATCAGACCGGCAGACCGGCCCGGAGCAAGCCCGAGAACCGGCTCGTGGCATCTCGCTCGAGCTGATTCCGTGGACCGAGCTCGACGATGCGGCCTTCGTCCATGACCAGGATGTCGTCGACCTCTTGCAGAGTCGACAGGCGGTGCGCGACGACGACGGCGGTCCGTCCCCGGAGCAGGCGGTCGAACGCTGCCTGCAAGCGGCGCTCGCTCGCCGGATCGACGCGGGAAGAGGCCTCGTCGAGCACGAGGAGGCCAGGATCGGCGAGGAACGCTCGGGCGGCGGCCAGCAACTGCGACTGACCGGCCGAGAGGTCGCGTCCGCCGGGCGCGAGCACCGAGTCGAGACCCTGCGGCCGCGCGGCGAGCCAGGCCCCGAGCCCGACCCCTTCCACGGCGTCGCGCAGGCGGCTGTCGTCGATCGAGCGATCGAACAGCGTCAGATTGTCACGCACGGTCGCATGCAGGAGATGGACGTCCTGGGGCACGTACCCGACGGTGCGACGCAGGTCGTCGCGCCCGACGTCGCGCAGGTCGACCCCGTCGAGCCGGACGGTGCCCCGGTCCGGGTCCTGGAAGCGCAGGAGCAGCCGGGCCAGCGTCGTCTTCCCGCTGCCGGTCCGGCCGACGACGCCGAGCCGGCGCCCGGGCGCGAGCCGGAACGACACGCCGCGCAGCGTCGCACCCTCTCCGGGATAGCCGTAGTCGACGGCCTCGAAACGCACCTCGGGGGCCGCCGCCGGC
>JBAPVZ010000025.1:0-1712 GCA_049283435.1 Candidatus Dormiibacterota bacterium | reverse complement strand
GACCTGGACCTTGGAGCGGCGGAGGCGCGGCTGCAGGCGGTTGCCGAGGCGGCGGCTCGCGAGCTCCTCGCGCCGGGTGCGCGGGCGGCCGACGAGGAGCGGCGGTTCGACCGCGAGATCGTGCGCGAGCTGGGCCGGCGCGGTCTGCTCGACGAGCGGCTCTCCTCACTCGGGATGGCCGTCGTCGCGGAGGAGCTGGGGCGCGAGGATTCCAGCGTGCGCGGCTTCGTCACGGTGCAGTCCGGGCTCGTCGCGCGGTGCCTCGCCGAGTTCGGGGACGCCGCAGCCCGCTCCTGGCTGCCTCGGCTCCGGTCGGGCGAGGCGGTCGGCTGCTATGCGCTGACCGAGCCGGAGGCGGGATCGGACGTACGCGCGATGGCGACGGTCGCAGAGCCGTCGGGCGCGGGCTACCGGCTGCGTGGCGAGAAGCACTGGATCACGAACGGCGGCGTCGCCGACGCGGCGCTCGTCTTCGCCCAGGCGCCGGAGGGCATGACGGCCTTCTGGGTGGACACCGAGCGGGCCGGCTTCGAGCGCAGCCGGATGCCGGACCATGAGCTCGGGCATCGCGCATCCGACCACGCGGCGTTTGCGCTGCGCGGTGTGGAGGTGCCCCGCTCGGCCGTCGTCGGCGAGGTCGGGGGCGGGCACCGCATCGCGATGTGGGCGCTCGGCCACGGCCGTCTCGGGGTCGCGGCGGGTGCGCTCGGGGTGCTGCGGGCGTCGCTCGACGCGTCGGTCGCGTTCGCCCGCGACCGCCGACAGTTCGGGCGCCGGATCGGGGACTTCGAGATGGTGCAGTCGGCGCTCGCCGACATGGCGGCCGATCGCGCGGCGGCGCGGCTGCTCGTGCGGGAGGCGGCCTGGCTGCGAGATCAGGGCCGCGACGATGGGCAGGCGGTCGCGATCGCCAAGCTCTTCTGCACCGAGGCGGCGGTGCGTGCGGCCGACCAGGCGATCCTGCTGCACGGGGCGCGGGGCTACGCGAACGGCTACCCGGCCGAGCGCTACTGGCGTGATGCCAAGGGGATGCAGATCTACGAGGGCACGTCCCACATCCAGCGGATCATCATCGCGCGCCGGCTGCTGGGACGGGACGAGGCACGCGGCTGACACCCTCGCGACGAGCCGGTGCGCCGGTGCGTAGCGTAGCCTTGCCGGCGCTCGGCCCCGTCGCAAGGCGAGGTAGCGACTCCTTGCCGGCGCTCGGCCCTCTCGGAGCCCCGCGTAACGACCCCTGGCCGGCGCTCGGCCCTCCGCCGACCCCCTCGCAGCCGGCCCGGTCGCTCCCCGAGAATGCGTCGTGTGGCGACGTTCGAGCTGACCAAGTATCAGGCCCTTGGCAACGACTACCTGGTTCTCGACCTGCCGGCCGAGCTCGGCGTCCTGCTCCCGCTGCTGCCGGTGCTGTGCGACCGTCAGCGCGGCGTCGGTGCGGACGGTCTCCTCGCCTTCGACCCCGATGCGATGTCGGTGCGCGTCCTGAACCCGGACGGGTCGGAGGCGGAGAAGAGCGGGAACGGGCTGCGGATCATCGCTTGTCACGCGGTGCTCGCGCACGGTGCCGCCGAGCGCTTCTCGCTGCGGACGATGGATCGCGAAAATCCGGTCCGCGTGCTGAGCGTGCGCGGACCGGAGGTCGTGAGCGCGATCGAGATCGGTGCGCCACGATTCGTGCCCGACGAGTGGGTGGAGCTGACGACGCCGGCCGG
>JBAPVZ010000024.1:0-2529 GCA_049283435.1 Candidatus Dormiibacterota bacterium | reverse complement strand
GGCCCGAGCAGGCAGGCGCGGGCGCCCTCCGGCACCGACCAGGTGGCGCCGCGCAGGGCGAGCGTCCCCCCGCGGAAGCGCTTGCTGACGTTGTCGAACCCGATCGCTGGCGGCATCCAGACCCAGGTTCGCATACGACCCGTCCCGCCCGAGGGCGCCCTCGGGTGCCGGGTCCTGCCGCACCAGTATCATCGCCGGGTGTTGCGCTGGTTCACGGCCGGCGAGTCGCACGGCCCGCAGCTGACGGTCATCCTGGAGGGCTTGCCGGCGGGAGTCGAGATCTCCTCGGCCGAGCTCCGCCAGGATCTCGCCCGGCGGCAGGGTGGGTAC
The DNA here is from genome assembly GCA_049283435.1 of Candidatus Dormiibacterota bacterium. Lineage (GTDB taxonomy): Bacteria > Chloroflexota > Dormibacteria > Dormibacterales > Dormibacteraceae > CAVTSA01. Next base: position 2,199 of record JBAPVZ010000024.1, on the reverse strand, counting down.
GGCCGCGGGCGCCGGCAGCAGATCGAGACCGATCAGGCCCGGCTCGTCGGCGGCGTGCGCGGCGGCATCACGCTCGGCAGCCCGATCGCGCTCGTGCTCGAGAACAAGGACCACGACCACTGGCTCGCCGACATGAGCCCGGAGGCGGAGACGTACCAGCCTCGGCGGCCCGTCACGAAGCTGCGACCGGGACATGCCGACCTCGCCGGCTCGCTGAAGTACGGCTACCAGGATGTCCGCAACGTCCTCGAGCGTTCGAGCGCGCGCGAGACCGCGGCGCGGGTCGCCGCCGGCGGGGTCGCTCGCAAGCTGCTGTCCACGTTCGGGATGCGGATCACGAGCTTCACGCAGTCGATCGGCACCGTCCGCAGCCGCGAGGTCGCCGTCGACCCGCAGGAGATCGACCAGGAGGCAGTCGAGGCCTCGCCCGTGCGCTGCCCCGATCCCGACGCGACCGAGCGGATGGTCGCTGCGATCGACGAGGCGGCGGCGGCCGGCGACACGCTGGGCGGGACGTTCCGCGTCATCGCGACCGGCGTTCCCCCGGGGCTCGGCAGCCACGTGCACTGGGACCGCAAGCTGGACGGCCGGCTCGCGATGGCCCTGATCAGCATCAACGCCGTGAAGGCGGTCGAGTTCGGCGCCGGGTTCGAGGGCGTCGCGCGGCCCGGGTCGCAGTTCCACGATCAGATCGAGGCGTCGGAGGGTCGCTTCCGCCACCTCACGAATCGCGCGGGCGGCATCACCGGCGGCATGTCGAACGGTGAGCCGGTCGACGTCGTCGTCGGCTTGAAGCCGATCGCGACGCTGAAGCAGCCGCTGCTGTCGGCCGATCTGCTGACCAGGGAGCCGGTGCGTGCCCACTTCGAGCGTAGCGACGTCTGCGTCGTGCCGGCCGCCGGCGTGATCGGCGAGGCGATGGTCGCCCTCACGCTCGCGGACGCGTTCCTGGAGAAGTTCGGGGGCGACTCGGTGCCGGAGATTCGGCACAACCTGGACGGCTACCTGCGGGGGATCGGCTGGTGAGCATCGAGCTGCGGCAGATCACCGAGTCGACCTTCGCGCCCTACGCCGGGCAGCTCATGGACACCTTCGGCGGCGACGCCTCGAGCGCCGAGCAGATCCAGCTGCACCGCCGGGAGACCGAGCTGCCCCGCGCGATCGGCGCCTACGACGGGGACCTCCTGGTCGGCACCGCCGGCTCGCTGGGCTGGAGCGTGACGGTTCCCGGAGGCGAGACCGTCCCGCTGGCGGCGGTCAGCGACGTCAGCGTCCGGTCCACCCACCGGCGCCGCGGGATCCTGCGCCAGATGATGGCCCACCAGCTGCAGTGCTTCCACGAGCGAGGCGAGGCGCTGGCTGCGCTCTGGGCCTCCGAGGCCGCGATCTACGGCCGCTTCGGCTACGGCCCCGGGGTGCCGTCGGCCCGGCTTCGCATCGAGCGGTCGGAGTCCGCCTTCCGCCGGCCGCTCGACGCGGGCCGGATCCGTGAGATCGACAGCGAGGCTGCGCTGGAGGTGTTGCCCCCGATCGCCGCTGCCGCGGCGCGCAAGCACCCCGGATTCGTGCTGCGCTCGCGGGAGCGTTGGGCCGCCGAGCTGGCGGATCCGGCCGCCGGGCGGCGCGGTGGGAGCCGCCTTTTCCTGGCCGTTCACGACGGGCCTGACGGACCCGACGGCTACGCGGCCTATCGCACGCACCACGCCTGGAGCGAGGCTGGGCGCCGGACCTCGAAGCTGGAGGTCCTGGACCTGATCGCCATCACCGCGCCCGCCTACGCGGCGCTCTGGCGGTTCTGCCTCGACGTCGATCTCATCGTCACCGTCGAGGGCAGGCATCGCTCGGTCGACGAACCACTGCGCCACCTCCTGATCGATCCGCGGGCGCTCCAGGTCTCGGTCACCGACGGTCTCTGGCTGCGGTTGGTCGACGTCGCGGCTGCGCTCCGGCTGCGCCGCTACCCCGTCGCCGGCGGGCTGGCGCTCGAGGTGCACGACCGGTTCTGCGGTTGGAACCAGGGCCGCCTCCTTCTCGAGGCGGGACCCGACGGAGCGAGCGTCGGCCCGACGACCCGCGAGGCCGACCTGGCGCTGGACGCGGCGGCGCTCGGCGCGATCTACCTCGGCGGTCAGCGGCCGAGCACGCTCGCCGCGGCGGGCCTGATCGACGAGCTGCGCCCGGGAACGCTCGCGCGAGCGG
>JBAPVZ010000023.1:0-6765 GCA_049283435.1 Candidatus Dormiibacterota bacterium | reverse complement strand
AACGCGTACGCCTTCATCTGGTGGCCCCCTGCCGCGTGGTGGACTCCGCTCCCGTGGGCGCCCCGGCCCAGGCACAGGTTACCTCGTGCGCAGCGCCTGCACCAACACTTCGTCGGAGACGTTCGCGCCGGACACGAGCACGGCGATCTGCTCGCCAGCTCGCGGCCGGTAATGATGGAGCAGCGCCGCCGTCGCCGCCGCACCGCCCGGCTCGGCGAGCAGGTGCTCCCACTGCAGGAGCACGCGCACGCCGCGCAGCAGCTCCGCCTCGCTGACGAGCAGCACCTCGTCGACGAACGCCCGGGCGAGGGCGAAGGTGAGGTCGCCGGGTGCGCTCGCCGCGAGTCCGTCCGCCATCGTGTCGACGCTCGCCAGCGTTTCGATACGGCCGGTCGCGAGCGAGCGATGCATGCTCGCCGCGCCCTCCGGCTCGACGCCGACGATGCGCACCTCGGGCCGGAAGTGCTTCAGGTAGCGGGCGACGCCACCGATGAGCCCGCCGCCGCCGATCGGGACGAGCACGGTGTCGACCTCGGGCAGCTGCGCGAGGAGCTCCAGCCCGACCGTGCCCTGCCCGGCGACGACATCCGCGTCGTCGTAGGCGTGCACGAACGTCGCGTGCGAGGTCAGCTGCGCTCGACGGGCCTCGAGATAGGCATCGTTGTACGTGCGGCCGAAGAGGACGACCCTCGCTCCCAGCCGCCGCATCGAGGCGACCTTGCCGGCGTTGGCGCCGACCGGGACATAGACCGTGGCCGGGATGCCGAGCGTGCGGGCGGCGTAGGCGACGCCCTGGCCGTGGTTGCCGGCCGAGGCCGAGATCACCCCGCCCGTGCGGTCGCGTTCGAGCAGCCCCAGAACCCGGTTGAGCGCGCCCCGGACCTTGAACGAGCGGGTCGGTTGCGCGCTCTCGAGCTTCAGATGGACGGGACAGCCGACCTTCTCGGTGAGCGCATAGGACAGTTGGAGCGGTGTCGGGGGCAGGTGCTGGCGCAGGCTCCGCCCGGCCCGCTCGACGTCGTCCGGCGTGACCGCGTCCAGGGCGGCCGTCGTCGTGCTCACGAGCGCGTGGACACGACGGCGCGCCGGTGGAGGCCGTTGCCGATGACGGTGTCACCGCGACGCGCCTCGACCTCGAAGGCCAGACGATTGCCTCGGACCTCGACCAGCCGGCTCGTCACCACGATGCGCTCCCCGGGGTCGGCGGGCGCCAGGTGGCGGACGTGCACCTCGTACCCGACCGTCGTCTGGGCGGGGTCGAGGAGGGGCGCGACCGAGCCATGCGCGACGTTTTCCATCAACCAGATCATGGCCGGGGTCGCGAACACGCCGCGCCCACCGACGTGGCGGGTGAGGTGGGCGTCGCCGATCTCGATCTCCTCGCGACCTGTTAGGCCCGGCTGCAAGCCCCCCTGAATCGTGTCCGGCGGAGCGCCAGGATTCATCTCACCTCGACGCTCGTCCCTGGTCACCGGTTAGATTATCGCCACAATGTCAGTGCCTCGCGTACGCAAGGCGGTCTTCCCTGCTGCCGGCCTCGGCACCCGGTTCCTGCCGGTGACCAAAGCGCAGCCGAAGGAGATGCTGCCGCTCATCGACAAGCCGACGATCCAGTACGGCATCGAAGAGTCGCTCGCGTCCGGGATCGAGGAGGTCGTGCTCGTCACCGGTGGCGGCAAGCGTGCGATCACCGATCATTTCGACAGCTCCCCCGAGCTGGTTCGCTACCTGGAGACCCGGGGCAAGGAGGACCTGCTCCAGAAGGTCCGCGAGGTCGACGCGCTCACCGACAAGCTGGACGTCGTCTACGTGCAGCAGAAGGAGGCGCTCGGGCTCGGGCACGCCGTGTGGACCGCTCGCCGCCAGGTCGAGGGCGAGGCGTTCGCGGTGCTGCTCGCGGACGACGTGATCCTCGGCGCGGAGCCGGCGATCCAGCAGTTGATCCGGGCCCACGAGCTGTCCGGCGGGGCGACCGTGCTCGCGGCGCGCCGGGTGCCGCGCGACCAGATCAGCCGCTACGGCATCCTCAAGCTGGGCCAGTCGGACGGGCGCCTGCACGAGGTGGTCGACATGGTCGAGAAACCGGCCGTCGAGGACGCGCCGAGCGACCTCGCGATCTTCGGCCGCTACGTGCTCACTCCCGACGTGATGGTCGCGCTCGACCACGCGAAGCCGGGCGCGCTCGGCGAGATCCAGCTGACCGACGCGATCAAGCAGACGATCGGCGGCGGCCGGGTGGTCGCGCTCGAGTTCGAGGGCGACTATTACGACACCGGCACCGTACCCGGCTATCTGAAGGCGAACCTGGCGCTCGCGCTGCGCCATCCCGAGCTGCGCGACGGCATGCTCGAGGTCGTGCGGGAGCTGGTCGCCCCCGAGGAGCTGGAACCGGTCTGACCTCGAGCTCGCCGCGACGGGCGGCGGTGCGGCGGTGCCACCCCTGGCGAATACTGTTCGGACTGACCGGTCGCCGTGCACGAGTGGACAGATCAAAACCGCCCCGCCGTCGAAACGCTCGCCGCGACGCGCGGCGGTGCCACCACTGATCAACGGTGTTCGGACTGACCGGTCGCCGTGCGGGTCTTTATACTTCTCCTTTTCCCGGCGCGAGCCGTTCGCTCGTGCCTTGCGAGAGCAATGTCATGGCAGTTTCAGGCAGACGACGTTTTGACGACGACCGGATCGTCCGATACGAGACGGCCGAGAAGGACTTCGAGATCGAGGTCTCGCGCACGCTGCAGAAGTGGTGCGTCACCGTTTATCAGCTTCCGGGGCGGAACATCCTGGCGCAGGACTTCTTTCCCGAGCGGTGGCGGGCGATGGCGCGCGCCCAGGACTTTCTGCGTCTCCTGAACCAGCGCAACAAGCCGGAAGAGCAGGAGGGTCAGGCCGACTCGTGAACTGGTCGTTCGTCCGTCATGAGCTCGGCGCCATCTCGTTCGTCGTGGCCGTGATCGTCGGCATCATCGCGGTGCCGCTCGCGCTGCTCCTGCACAACCCGTCGAGTACCGGGGCAGCGAACGTGGGGCCGACCTCGGTCGCGAGCGCACCGCGCACCTCCTCGCCGTCCGCGAGCGCCTCCCCCAAGTAGTGGCCGCGGCCGGCGGGCTGCCCCTCGCCGGGGTCCGCGTCCTCGATCTGACGCGATTGCTACCGGGCCCGTTCTGCTCGCTCGTCCTCGGCGACATGGGCGCGGACGTCGTCAAGGTGGAGCAGCCGGGGTCGGGCGACGGGATGCGCTGGTACCAGCCGATGGATCCCGCTCAGGGGCAGAGCCTGCTCTTCAACGCGGTCAACCGCAACAAGCGAAGCCTCACGCTGAACTTGAAGTCAGCGGCGGGCAAGACGCTCTTCGGCGACCTGATCACGACGGCCAACGTCCTCCTGGAGGGCAACCGGCCCGGCGTGATGGATCGCCTCGGTCTCGGCTGGGAAACGCTGCGGCAGCGCAACCCGCGCCTTGTCATGTGCGCGATCAGCGGCTACGGACAGGAGAGCCCGTGGAACGATCGCGCCGGGCACGACCTGAACTACCTCGCGATCTGCGGTGTGCTGTCGCTCTCGGCGCCGCGCGGCGGCGGTCCCCACCCGCCTCCCGTCCAGGTCGCCGACCTGGGTGGGGCGCAGGCCGCGACGAGCGCGATCCTCGCCGCCCTGTTCGACGTCGCGCGGGGGGGAGAGGGCCGCTACCTCGACGTCAGCATGACCGACGCCGCGCTTACCTGGCTCGCCTCACCGCTCGCCCAGGTCGCCGCCGAGGGCCCGATCCCGCACGACGAGCATCGTCTCGTCGGGCGTTACGCGTGCTACGAGGTCTACCGGTGCGCGGACGATCGCTACGTCTCGCTCGCCGCGCTCGAGCCGAAGTTCTGGGAGGCGCTGTGCCGCGAGCTGGATCGGCCCGATCTCCTGCCGCTACACCACGACGAGGAACGCCAGGCGGACCTGCGTGAGGAGCTGCAGCGAGTCTTCCTGACACGTACGCGCGACGAGTGGCGCTCGCTCGGCCCGGACACGTGCTGCGAGCCGGTGCTGGAGCTGCACGAGGTGCCGGACCACCCGCACGTGCGTGCCCGCGGGCTGATCACCGACACCCCGACCGGCCGTGAGGTCGCCCCGGCCGTCGCCGTCGGGCAGGGGTGGCGGCGCCGCTCCGCGCCACGTCTCGGCGAGCACAACGCCGAGCTGCTGGCCGAGGTCGGCGTCGACGGCGCCCGCCTGGAGGAGTTGCGGGCGCTGGGCGTCATCTGACGCCGGGCGTCACCTGACCCGGTGCCGTTCAGCCGCCGGCCGCCAGGCCGGCGCCGATCGTCGGCCGCCTGACATCGAAGCGGCCGACGCAGGGAAGGAAGCCGAGGACGGCGACGACGAAGGCGACGCCCGGAATCAGCATCGTGAGTCCGGGACCCCACGGTCCCTCCAGGGCGCCCCAGCCCATGCTCAGGATGCTCATCGAGCCCGCCGTGATGACGAGCTGCGAGCTGGCGACTCGGCCGCGCATGTCGTCGGCGGTCAGCGTCTGGCTGAGCACGTAGACGACCGCCATGAAGACGGCATCGGACGCGCCGACTCCGGCGCTGCAAAGGACCGCGAGGCCGAGGCTGTGGACGAGGCCGAGGCTCGCCAGCAGCGCGCCGCTGCCGAGCCCCGCGACGAACAGCACGTGCACGTCACGCAGGCGCCGGCCGAACAGCAGCAGGGCGGCGGGTCCGGCGACCGCGCCGACGCCGACCGAGGTCAGCAGCACGCCGTAGACGCTGCTGCCGCCTCCCAGATGGTCGGCGGCGAGTGCCGGGAGCAGGCCGTTGAACGCCATCGTCAGGCAGCAGTGCAGCGCGACGAATGCCATCAGCAGCGCGAGCGTCGGTCGGTGCGCGACGTAGGCGAGGCCACGGACGACGGGTGTGAAGAGGCCGCGGTGCGTGCCGGTCGGCACCGCGATCGCGCCCCGCACGAACCAGGCGGAGAACGCACCGATCGCGTAGAAGACGGCGCACAGCCCGAAGCCGGCGACCGGTCCGCCGACGAGGACGACCGCGGTGCCGATCGCGGGGCCGCTCAGCTCGGCGCCCTGTTGCGCGACCTGGGCGAGCAGGCTGCCGTTCAGGAGCCGGGCGGTCCCGAGCAGGCCGGGCAGGATCGACTGCCAGGCGGGAGCCTGCACCGCCCCGCCGACCCCGATCAGCAGCACGAGCAGGACGAGCAGCGGCAGCGACTGCACGCCGGACGCGGTGAGCACCGTCGCCCCGACGCTGGCGACGAACGCCATGCCCATGCCCGTCGCCATGAGCAGCGAGCGGTTCAGCCGATCGGCGAGACCGCCGGCGAGCGGCGCGACGACGACCATCGGCAGCAGGATCACCATCGAGATCGAGCTCGACCAGAGCGCCGAGTGTCCGGCGTGGTAGGCCTCGTAGCCCGCGACGAGAACGATGCAGAAGCGGCCCGAGTTGGCGGCCAGAATGCTGACCCAGACCCAGCCGAAACACGGCTGTTCGAACGCGGAGAGAAAGGAAGGCAACTGCCGCACAGGTCCGCTTGTCGTCCGGTCAGGTGGGGGTGCGTCGTGTTCGGACGGACGATGTCGGGCCACCCAGACCTCCCCTCACGTGCGGCAGTGCGTTGATGGCCATTGTGGCACGGCCGCTCGCGCAGCACCCGAGCGGGGACGTCGCCCCGAGGCGGCCGAATGCCGGCGATGAGTCGTCATCCCGCGTGGGGAAGCGTCGCCGTGCCGGCGATCGGCCCTTTTTGCTAGGCGGCTCCTCGCTCGTGCCACCGACGCAGCAGCGTCGCTTCGCGGTCGGCATCAATGCCGGCCGGCTCGCCGCGCCGGCCTCCGCTCTCGCGTGGCCCGGGGACGCTCGTTCGCGTCTCGACCCACGTTCGGAGATCGCGCATGGTGTCCGCGATCGGGCGCCAGCGCAGGCCGGCGGCGACCGCCCGATCGCTCGGCGCGTGCAGCGACCCGCTCGTCGGAGGCAGCCACAGCGGGAGGTCGGTCCAGGGCTTGACCTGCTCCGCGAGCAGGAAGTCGTCGGGGACCCAGGTCGCTCCGTCGATGCCGGCTACCTGCAGCAGCTCTCGGAACGTCGTGCTCGGACCGCCGACGTTGAAGGTCCCGCCGAGCGTCGGTGCCACCTCCAGGATCCAGCCTGCCTGGTCGCGCACGTCGACGAACGTGACCTCGCGGTCCGGCAGGCCGGGCCCGAGCACCTCGCCGCCGCGCAGGCCGCGGCCCGCCCAGTAGGTGACGCGCTCGGTCGGGTCGAGCGGGCCTGCGATCAGGCCCGACCGGACCAGCAGGGCGCGGTCGCCGTACAGCTCCGTGACCGTCCTCTCGCACGCCGCCTTCAGGGCGCCGTAGTGGGCGCCGACGTCCTCCGTGTCGGAGTCGGTCAGCTGAAGCGTGGGCGCGGTCTCCCGCTTGTCCTCCTGCTGGATGTCGTACACCGAGGCCGTCGAGATGAAGACGTAGCGTTGGATGCGATCGCGGAGCAGCTCCGCCGACTGGCCCACGACGCGGGGCACGTAGCCGCTGGTGTCGACGACGACGTCCCAACTGCCGGAGCGGAGCGCGTCGAGCCCGCCGTCGCGATCGCCGTGCAGCGCTCGCGCCCCCTCCGGCACCTCACCGGTGCGGCCACGCGTGAACGTCGTCACCTCGTCGCCACGGGCGAGCGCGAGGTCGACGAGATGGCGGCCGAGAAACACCGTTCCACCGAGCACGAGCAATCGCATCGCCGCGAGTGTAGGGGGCGGGGG
>JBAPVZ010000022.1:0-11497 GCA_049283435.1 Candidatus Dormiibacterota bacterium | reverse complement strand
CGCCGGGCCGGCCACCGGGTGATTGGCTGAAGACTCCGAATGCGGCGCCCGCTTCTGTCTCGTGCAGGAGTTCTTGGCGGTACCGTCAGCGTCCTTGCTGCGCAGAAGAGCAACGGCGGCGGGATTGAGGTCGCCTTCGTGACGGCATGTCGGATCCAGGTGTCGAATCCGGCGCCGCGCGGTCGACGCACAGGTGAGAGCGGCTCCGCACCGGGTTGTCCGAATTTGTTCGTCGCTCGGTGCGAGGTCGCCCACGAATAGCTGTCAAGAGCAAGGGAGATGCCGACCGATGCCGCACCCACAGGCCAAGATCCACCGCATGTTCGAGCTCGTCGAGCCGATCGCCATCGTCACGTTCTCCACCGGGCCGGAAGAAACGTTCCTGGCCCTCGGCATGCGCAACTATTGGGACGGGTACTTCGCGGGCCGGGCCGCGCCGCTGGGGATGGCACCGGCCGGGGTGGTGCACGCGGTTTTCTACAACTTCGCCGACGGCGAGGTGGCGCGGCATATCCCGTGGGTCTGGGGGCAGATCACTCCGGAGGAGGCGATCGCCGTGCGCGAGCGGAGCAGCACCGCGGCGCTGCGGCAGATGATCGGGGAGGACGCGGACGCCCCCAGTCTGGTGCGGGTCGCCGGCCTGGCCACCCGGGCAGCGGTCAGCGCTCCGACCGAGGGCCGGGCGCTGTACGCCGGGCTGCGGGCGCTCGACGTACCCGAGGAGCCGGTGGCCAGGCTCTGGCACGCAGCGACGCTGCTGCGAGAGCACCGCGGGGACGGCCACAATGCCGCCCTCGTCGCCCACGGCATCGGCGGCACCGAGGCCCACGTCCTCATGTCTCTCTCCCTCGGAATGAAGGCGGAGGAGTTCGACCGGACCCAACACCTGCCCGAAGCGCAGCTGGCCGGTGTTGTCGACGGGCTGCGCCGCCGCGGCCTCGTCGACGCCGCGGGTTCGTTCACCGCCGCTGGCCGGGCGATCAGGGAGCGGATCGAGGCCCTTACCGACGAGCTGGCGGCGCCGCCATACGACGCACTCACCCCGGACGAGCTCGACGAGCTGGTCGCGGGACTCGAGCCGATCGCCGCCGCGATTTAAGCCAGACCCGCGGCCGCGTTGTTCTTCAGTGGAAGACGCATGCGCGGACGCTGGCCGCGCCGTCCCGCTCGGGGATCCGGGGGTTCTCGCGGTGATCGCAACAGCACGTGATTAGGAGTTGCGATGTCTGGGTTCAATCAGGCCATGGTGCCGGAGGTGGTGCAGCCGTTCTGGGCGGCGATGCAGCGCGGGGAGTTCATCACCGGGGCCGCGGAGGAAGTCGGAAGCTACAGGAAGAAGGGTGCTCGCTGGATCAAGCGTGCTGGCGGCGTGCGGCCGCGGCGGGGTCGCAACCTGAAGGGGCGCTGCTTGAGCTTCGTCAATCGTGAGGAGATCGCTTTGGCGAGAGCGCGAGGCGAGACAGTGCGGGCGATCGCCGAGCAGCTCGGGCGTTCTCCCTCGACAATCAGCCGCGAGCTGCGACGCAACGCCGACGCCCGCGGCGTTTACCGAGCGACCACCGCGCACGCCCTAGCCTGGAATCCGCCACGGCGGCCGATTTGGCATGCTGGGCGGGAGGGCACGGGCGGGCGGCACACCACCCTCCGACGGCCGTGGGGGCGATTCCTCCGCGCGGTCGGGGAAGTGACGAGGATAGCGATGAGTGAGATACAAGAACAGATTCAGCGTCATATCGACACGCTGGTCGGTACCGGCGCGGAGAGCGGTGTGCAGGTCGCTGTCTATCAGGATGGCGCGCTGATCGTCGACGCGGTGGCCGGCACGGCCGACCCGGCCACCGGGCGGCCAGTCACCTCCGGCACGCCGATCTTCAGTTTCTCCACTTGCAAGAATGTGTCGGGCACGCTCGCGCATCTGCTCGTCGCGCGTGGTTTCCTCGACTACGACAGCCCGGTCACGGACCTCTGGCCCGAGTTCGGTGTGCACGGCAAGTCCACAGCGACACTGCGGCACGTGCTGACCCACACGGTCGGTCTTCCGGCCATGCCGCGCGAGATCACCCCGGGCGAGCTTCCCGACTGGTCCAGGGTATGTGAGTCGCTGGCCGCCGCCGAGCCGCGCTGGCGGCCGGGCGCCGCCATGGGCTATCACTCCTACACCTTTGGCTATCTCGTCGGCGAGCTGGCCCGCCGCGCGACCGGACGGCCCATGTGCGAGCTGCTGCGTGAGTGGATCACTGCGCCGCTCGGTATCGAGGGGCAGCTCTACTTCGCCGCTCCGAAGGAGTCGCTGCCGGGGTTGGCGCGTCTGGAGCAACAGGCGCGGCAATGGCCTGCCGACCCGGACGATGGTGATGCGATCCTCGCGCCGTGGGAAAGCCGACCAAGTGCCGATTTCGGCAACAACAGCGAGATCCTGCGCGCCGATATACCGTCGGTGGGTATCGCCACTGCGCACAGCCTCGCTGCGATGTACAACGCCGTGCTGCAGGGCAAGCTCGTGGACTCTGAGCGGTTGGCGGGACTGTCCGCACTCGCGTTCAAGGGTACGGATCAGGTTTTCGGTAACCCGGCGCGGATGGCACTGGGCTTCCCGATCGGCAGGATGGGCGCCCCTGCCGAGGAGAACTCCGTGGCATTCGGATGGCCGGGGGGTGGCGGAAGCTACGCCTACGCCGACCCCGCGCAGGGAGTCGCCTTCGCGCTGACGAAAACCCGGCTCGCTCCGAACTTCGACACCGCACTGTCGGTCACCACGATCCTGGCCGACCATCTTGCCACGACCCGCTGAGCTTTCCACGCGGATGCGCCCGGGGCGGAATTCGAGACGATCACAAGGAGAAAATCATGTCCACTCATACGGCCGGCGACTCGACCGCGCCGCAGACCAGCCTTGGTCCGTTCTCCTCGCCGGGGGCCAGCCCGACGCAATGGGAGGCGACGGAGTGGGCACTGCGCCGGACCCAGAAATTCCAGCTGTGCACAGTGCGCCGGGATGGCCGCCCCCACGTGACACCGTTGCTGGCGATCTGGGCGCTCGGCGCGATGTGGTTCACCACCGGCGACAACGAGCAGAAAGCCAAGAATCTCAGCGCCAACCAGCACTGCGCGCTGACCGCCGGAACCGGCACCCTGACGGGCACGGACTACGTCATCGAAGGCACTGCGAGCCTGGTCACCGACCAGACCATCAGAGAAGCGGTGGCGGACGCGTTCGAACAGGCGTATGGCTGGCAGCTCACCCGCGAGGACGGAACCTGGTATCAACTCGGCGACGCCGTCCGGACCGGGAATGTTCAGCTCTACCGGATCCAGCCGGACAAGGGATTCGCCTTCGCCATCGGTTGCGAGTCGTCCCAGACTCGCTACCGGTGGAAATGAGGGAATAGCGTCTGGCTGCTCACGCCCGCGCTGGGCGAGGCCGACCTCAAATGCCGTGCCCGACGAGTTCAACGACTGACCTCGCAAGCGGCTCCACCGCCCTTTCCAATGCGCCCGATACTGTTCTTGCGATCCCCTGTTGCGACCACTGCCAGAATCCGCCGATCGACTTGCGGGACATCCTTGGGATCGCGGCATCGTCCGCGAGTCTTGGGGTAGCGCGCGTTCCTCCACCCCGCCGGCCGGCGACTTCAACCGGTTCGTCACTGTCCGAATGGAGAATCGTGTGCGGGATTGGTAGAAATCCACCAGTGGGGATGAACACAAATAACGAGGAGGCCGAGCGTCTTGCACGTGAGCTCGCTGCGCTGACCGGCGAGAGCCTCACCGGCGCCGTGACCGTGGCCGTGCGGGAGCGGCTCGATCGGCTTCGCGGGGAGGACGCCACCGCGATCGCCCAGCGGACCGCCCGCATCCGAACGATCGCTCGGGACGCCGCGAGCCGTTGGGTCGAACCGTATCGCAGCGCCGACCATGGCGACCTTCTCTACGACGATGCCGGGCTTCCGCGGTGATCGTCGACACCTCGGCGATCATTGCGATCCTCCGCGATGAGGCCGGCGCGGCCGCGCTGGCCCGAGCGCGGGCGCCGAAGATCTCCGCGGCCACGTATCTCGAGACGGCCATCGTGGTCGACGCGAATCGCGATCCGGTCCTCAGCCGCCGGTTCGACGACGTGCTGAGCGTGGCCGGCGTCGAGGTGCAGTCCGTGACCAGGGAGCAGGCGGAGGTCGCCCGACAGGCCTACCGCGATTTCGGCAAGGGCAGCCGTCACCCCGCCGGCCTCAATCTCGGCGACTGTTTCGCCTACGCGCTCGCGCATGCGGCGCGAGAGCCTCTGCTCTTCAAGGGCGCCGACTTCTCGGAAACGGACGTTGCATCCGTGCCCGTCGAGCCGTGAACACTGCGGTCCGCTCGCCTCGCCCAGCCGACCTCTTCGAGGGCATGTCCGCCAGCGCTCGCTGAACCGGCTCGTGCGCGCTTCAGCGGGCGGCGTTCGCGGACGCGGCCTTCTTGCGCGGGCGCCTCGCCAGCGAGAGGCGTCGCGGCGCTCGCTGCTTGAGCGCCAGGATGCGGTCCTGAAGGGCACGGTCGCGGAGCTGCGCCCGCTCGAGGTCGATGCGTCCGTGCGCCGCGTGCCAGCGCAGCATCGCCATCTCGAGCTGGGCGTCCTGGATCTGCACGATCCAGCGGTAGTGACGCCAGCTCGATCGCCACAGCGCGCGCAGGCGCATGCCGGCGCGTCGCCGAGGGCTCGTCAACACGGGCAGCTCGCTCGCGACGACGACGCCGCGCCCGCTCGCCGCTTCCGCCTCGAGTCGCCGCTGGACCGCGTTTCCCTCCGTCCGCCAGCCGAGCACGAGCAGGGCGACCGACATCATGGCGAACGGACCGTCGAGGACGATGTACTGGAGGGGCGTGAGCACGAAGAGGTCGATGATGTCGTTCCCTGAGCTCGGGGCCAGGTTCGTCATCGCGACCATGTCCCAGAGGTAGTGGCCGGCGATCGCGGCGGCGAAACCGGCGGCGATCGCGATCGTCTTCGGCGCCCAGCCGCGGACCGACCGGGCGACGCCGAGGCCGGCCCCGATCAGCGCGGTGTACGCGGCGTGCCCGAGCAGGAGGCCGATACCCTGGCGCAGCGCGAGCTGCAGCACGAAGCCCCCGACGCTCAACCCCTGGATGCCGCCGATGAACATGTATTCGCCCGTCTCCAGGAAGTTGAACCCGAGGCCGACCGCCGCCCCCAGGCAGAGCCCGCCGATCACCCCGTCGATACGATCGCGAAAGACGAGGTAGAGGACGACGACGCCGAGTCCTTTCGCTCCCTCCTCGAACAGGCCCGGGCTGAACGCGCCGGCAACCCCGGCGCCGAGACCGGGGATCAGGCTGGCGGTCAGCGAGCTGTAAAGCTGCTCGGACGTGAGCGCGAGGCTGGGCGCGATCAGCATGCCCCACGCGGCCGCGAGAAGGAGCATCGACCAGGGCAGGCGCCGGGTCGGCTGGATGCGGCGCAGCAGCCAGAACGCGAACGCGGTCGGCAGCACGCAGAAGACGAGCGACTCGCTGAACGCGAGCACCATGACCATCGGCAGCAGCGCCAGCCAGAGCAGCAGTGCGACCACGGTCGCGGCGGCGCCGGTGAACAGCAGGGTGTGGCGAAGGCGCCGGTCGGCGGCGCGACGGCCGGCGAGCAAGATGACGAGGAGCACGACACCGCCCAGCACGGCGAGGACGACGACCCCGCCCAGATCGAAGGCGGAGAAGGCGGTCGAGATCCCGCCCTGGAACGCTCCGTACACCGTGCCGAGCAGGATGACGAGCGCCAGGGCGGCGACGACGAGCAGCGCGGCGCGAATGCCGCGGTCCTCCCAGAGATCGCGCGATGGCGGCTGGAGATCGCGCGATGGCGGCGGATCGGTGGCGGGTCCCGGGACCGATGCCCCCGAGGCGGACGCGGTCTGAGCGCTCATACCACCTGCACGGCCTGGCGCGCCAGCACTTCGACGACGCGGCCTCCCGAATAGCGGCCGACGATGAACAGATAGGTGCCGCTGGGAACGCTCCCCGAGGTCGTCAGCGGGAAGGCCGACGGCATCGAGTGGGCGGGGGTCGGCCCGACCGCCGCAACCTCGGTCGTCGCGTCCTGGTACCAGGAGGCGCGGACGGTCATGCTGGGCGCCACCCCACTCCAATCGACGACGGCCGCCGGGATCTGGCCCGACGAGAACTGTGCCTGGGACGGTCCCTTGACCGTGTTCGTCGAGGGGTCGTACTGGCGGACGGCGACGATGTGAACGTAGTCGCCGGAGTTCTGGCTGAGCGGCTCGTAGTACGCGAAGAGGCCGGCGCCGACGAGCAGCACGAGCAGCCCGCACAGACCGAACGCGGTCATGACGAGAAAGGTCGGGTTGCGCCGGGCCGGCGGATCGCTCGTGATCTGTTGCATCAGTCGTGGTGAAGCGGGCGCGACGCCCGCATCACCACGAGAGGCTACGGCAACCCACTGGCCCTGCGCGCCCGGCACCTGACGGCGCTCACACCCGGCGGCGGTAGGCCCACACCGAGAGCGGCGCGAAGATGCAGAACAGTGCGACCGCCCAGATCAGCGCCTTCGCTCCCGACCCGGCGATGTCGCCGCCGACGAGCAGGCCGCGGACGGTGTTGACGACGGTCGACATCGGGCTGATCGTCGACCAGGCCTGGAGCCAGGACGGGAACGTTTTGGTGGGGACGAACACCGAGCTCGCGAACGTGAGCGGGAACACGATGATCAGGCTCATCGTCTGGACGACGACGGGTGTCTTGGCGAGGACTCCGACGAAGATCTGGATCCAGCTGAACGCGAACGCGAAGCCAATCAGCACGGCGAACGCCCCGAGGGTCTGCAGCAGCCCGGTCTCGACGCGGAACCCGAGGGCGGTGCCGATGCCGAACGTCAGCAGCATGCCTGCGGTGACCCGCACCAGATCGGCGAGGATCTGGCCGACGAGCGCCGCCCAGCGGGCGACCGGCAGCGTGCGGATGCGGTCGAAGACGCCGTTGTTGAGATCGGTGTTCAGCCCGGTCCCGGTCGCGGTCGAGCCCATGATGACGCCCTGCGCGACGATCCCGGGAATCGCGAACTGGAGGTAGGCGCCGGTCGACCCGGCGATCGCGCCACCGAAGACGAACACGAACAGCGCGATGAACATCACCGGCATCAGCAGCATCCCGATCAGCTCGGCCGGGTTGGTGCGGATGCGCATCAGGTTGCGCCGCGTCATCAGCAGCGCCTGCCGGATCCCCTGGCCGAGCGGGACGCGGTCGGTCAGGGTCGGGGGCGCCGGTGCCGAGAGGATCGCGCTCATCCCAGGGCCCCCGCGGAACGGAGCTGGCGGAGTTGCGTGGGGTGGTTCATGCCGGGGCCCCCGCGGAACGGAGCTGGCGGAGTTGCGTGCGGTGGTTCATGCCGGGCCCCCGCGGAACGGAGCTGGCGGAGTTGCGTGGGGTGGGTCATACCGGGGCCTCCTGACGCAGCCGGTCATTCGCCGGAGGCGTTGCGGTGGTCGACGTGGGCAGCCGGCCGCCCTCGCCCCGGCGGCCGGTCAGCGCTAGGAAGACCTCGTCGAGGCTGGGCCGGCGGAGCGCCAGGTCGGTGATCGTGATACCGGCGTCGTCGAGCCGGCGGACCGCCTCCGGCAGCAGCGCCGGGTCGGTGACCGGCACCGTGATCAGACCGCTCGTCGCGTTCCACTGCGGCTGGATGCCGGTCAGGTCGAGCAGGATCGACTCGACGCGCGGCCGCAGGCCCGCCTCGCTGCTCCCGATCTCCAGGATCTGGCTGCCCATCCGTGCCTTCAGGTCATTCGAGGTGCCGGCGGCGATCACCCGACCCTTGTCGATGACGGTGATGTCGTTCGCGAGCCGATCGACCTCCTCCAGGTACTGCGTCGTCAGGAGCACCGTCGTCCCCTCGCTGACGAGCGCGCGGACGATGTCCCAGAGCTCGTTGCGACTCTGGGGGTCGAGCCCGGTCGTCGGCTCGTCGAGATAGAGGATGCGCGGGCGGCCGACCAGGCTCGCCGCCAGGTCGAGGCGGCGCCGCATGCCGCCTGAGTAGCTCTTCGCCCGCTTCGTGGCCGCGTCCGAGAGCATGAAGCGCTCCAGCAGGTCGTCGGCGCGAGCCCGGGAATCCGCCGCGCGCAGGCCGAGGAGGCCACCGATCAGGTAGAGGTTCTCCCGACCGCTCAGGTTCTCGTCGACGGCCGCGAACTGGCCGGTCAGCCCGATCAGCTGGCGGACCTGGTGGGCCTGTTTGACGACGTCGTAGCCGGCGACCGCGGCGCGACCGCCGTCCGGTTTGATCAGCGTCGCGAGGACGCGGACCGCAGTCGTCTTCCCGGCGCCGTTGGGGCCGAGGACCCCGAGGACCGAGCCCTCGCCGGCGACCAGGTCGACGCCGTCGAGCGCGGCGTTCTTGCCGAAGCGCTTGGTGAGCCCCTCGGCTTCGATGGCAGGTGTCATGGGGTGAGTGTTCCCCAATCCGCTGACGGCACACTGAGACGGCGCTGAGCGCCGCGTGTCAGCGTTCGGAGGCCGTGGGCGACCAGTTCAGGAGCGCGGCTCGCACCCCGTCCGGGGACATCGCCAGGCCGGCCGCATACGCCGCCTCACCGCCGGCCTGGGCGCGTGCCGCCGATTCGATCGCCCCGTCGTCTTCGGGTGAGCGAAGTGCGAACTCCTGGCGCTGCCGATCCTGGTGCTCGGCCGGCAGGAGGCGCAGCATCGCCTCGCCGGCGCCGAACAGCCGCGCCGCCCGCTCCGCGTCTCCGAGGCGGGCGAGGATCCGGGCCCCCTGGCGGCAGCCGCCGGTCAGCCAGATCGCCTCCCGCCACTCGGCGTCGGTCGGCGCCGGTTGGGCGCGCTCGTCCGCCGCCTGCGCCCAGTCCCCGGCGCGGTCGATCACCATCGTGAACAGTCCCTCGAGCGCCTCCTGATTCAGCTGCCAGGCCTCGAGGTAGGCGCCATCCTGCTCCCGCACCCAGACGAGCCCGCTCTGCGCGAACGCGCGTATCGGTTGCGCGAGCTGCGTCTCCAGCTTCGTCGCCCGCTCGAGCGCGAGCTCGTAGCAGCGACGGGCGAGCTCCCGTTCCTGCCGGCGCTGCGCCATCGACCCGAGGAACGTGTAGCCGCCGGCGATGCCGAGGTCCGAGGAGCCCTGCTCGCGCGCCTGATCGAGACCGCGCTCGAGCAGCGGCAGCAGGTCGGGCGACAGGCCCCGGAACGAGAGCGAGGCGGTGAACGCGATCAGCGACCAGATCACATTCTCCGTCCAGCCGAGCCGCAGCGCACGCGCGAACGCGTCGTCGAGGAGCGAGGCGGCGCGCTCTCGCTCGCCGCGGCTGCCGGCGCACACGGCGAGCCCGGCCAGCGCCCCCGACAGTCCACCGTCGTCGCCGAGCGCACGGAAGCCGCGCTCCGCCTCGACGAGCGTCGACTCCAGGAGGCCGACGCGATCGGCATCCGGTCCCCTCATGGCGACCAGGAACGACTCCGCCCACCAGCTCGACGCGACGAGCCAGGGATCGCCGAGGTCCTCCCGCAGCGCGACCAGGCGCGCCCGCAGCTCCACTGCCCGGGCCGGGTCGGGGCCCACCCCGGACAGATCCGCGCCGAGGTCGCGCAGGCGAAAATGGTCGCTCGGGGCGACGCCGGCTTCGGCATACGCGTCACGAGCGGCGTCGACCATCCTGCGGTCGTAGCCGCGAGAGGGGCCGCCCGGCGATTGGGTGGCCGCCGCGAGCGCCAGGTAGGCCTGGGCCCGGAGGAGTGGGGGGACGTCCGCCGGCAGCCCCAGGGCCGTTTCCAGCCAGTCCCGGGCCCGCTCGCGGAGGCCGCGCAGGCCGCAGTATTCGATGAGCGCGGTCCCCAGCCGGATCGCGAGTGTCGCCTCCCCGGCGGCGATCGACCGCTGCAGGGCGGCCCGCAGCTCGGCCCGCTCGTCGTCGAGACGCCCGAGCCAGGCGACCTGTTCCGGCCCGTGCAGCGCGCGGTCGGCCCGCTCGGCGAGCGCGAGGTAGTGCTCGGCATGCGCGCGCCGCACGAGGCCCGTCTCGCCGGCCGCGTCCAGGCGCTCGGTCGCATAGGCGCGCACCGTCTCGAGGAGGCGGTAGCGCATTGCCTCGCCCTGCAGCGTGGCGACGACGAGGGAGCGATCGACGAGCGCGCTCAGCACCTCGAGCACGTGCTCGCGCGCCAGCAGCTCGACGCTCGGCAGCCCTGCGCAGACGTCCTCCACCGGCTCCAGGCACGGGCTGCCGACGAACACCGCCAGCCGGCGCAGCAGGGTGCGCTCGCTCGGCTCCAGGAGGTCCCAGCTCCAGTCGACGACGGCCCGCAGCGTCTGGTGCCGGGGAAGGGCGGTGCGGCTGCCGGCGCTCAGGAGGCGGAAGCGATCGGCGAGTCGCTCGGCGATCTGCGGGGCGGACAGCGAACGGAGGCGCGCGGCGGCGAGCTCGATCGCGAGTGGCATGCCGTCCAGGTCGCGGCAGATGCGGAGCACGGCGGGGAGTGCCGTCGCGTCGAGCCGGAACCCGGGCTGGACCGCTCGGGCACGATCGCAGAAGAGCCGTACCGCGGGCGAGGCGGCAGCGGCGTCGCCGTCCGTGCCCGCCTCGGGAAGATCGAGCGACGACACCGGCCACAGCGCCTCGCCGCCGACGCCGAGCGGCTCCCGGCTCGTCGCCAGGATGCAGACGCCGCGGGTACCCCCGAGCAGCGTGTCGGCCAGCCACGCGGCGCCGGCGATCAGGTGCTCGCAGTTGTCGAGGACGATCAGCAGCCGCCGGTCCTCCAGAGCCGCGACGAGGCCGAGCAGGAGATCACCGCCCATCGAAGCGACGAGGTCCGCCAGCGAGCCGTCATGACGCGACAGCGTCGAGAGGACGACGCGCGGCAGATCGGCGGCATCGCGCACCGAGGCCAGGGAGACGAGCCAGACGCCGTCGCGGAAGGTGCTTCGCGCCGCTCTCGCGACCTCCTCGGCGAGCCGGGTCTTGCCGGCGCCGCCGGGACCGACGAGCGTGACGAGCCGCTGGCGGGCGAGGCGTGCGGCAAGCTCCTCCCGGTCGACCTCGCGCCCGACGAAGCTGGTCAGGCGGGCGCGCAGGTTGGTCGGGCCGAGCACCGCGGGAGTTCCGCCGGCGACGCGGTCGAGCGAGGGGTCGCGTCGGAGGAGTGCGACGTGGAGCTGCTGCAGCGCCGCCGAGGGGTCGGCGCCCAGCTCCTCGCGGAGGCGCCGGCGAAACTCGTCGAAACGAACGAGTGCCTCCGCCCGCCGGCCCTCGGCCGCGAGCGCGCGCAGCAGCTGCCCGAGCAGCGCCTCGTCGAGGGGATGGGCCGCCGTCAGCGACTCCAGGCGTGACACCAGACCGTCCCGATCACCGAGCCGCAGGCGTGCCTCCGCGTGGAGCGCCTGCGCCGTCCGCTCCAGCTCGCGGAGTCGCAGCCGCTCGCCCGCCAGCAGGCCTTCGTCACCGAACTCGGCGAGCGGCTCCCCCCGCCAGAGGGAGAG
>JBAPVZ010000021.1:0-13619 GCA_049283435.1 Candidatus Dormiibacterota bacterium | reverse complement strand
CCGAGCATGTCGACCGAAGGCCGCGACGCGCTGCGCCGCGACGTGGGTCTCGCGGTCGAGGCGCTCAACGACGCCGTCCGTGCCATCCCGCCCGAGCAGCTGCGGCTGCACGTCTGTTGGGGCAACTACGACGGACCGCACGACCACGACGTGGAGCTGAACGAGATCGTCGACCTGGTGCTGCGCGGCCGCCCCGCCGGCCTGTCGATCGAGGCGGCGAATCCCCGGCACGCGCACGAGTGGGAGGTCTTCGCCGAGACCCGGCTGCCGGACGACAAGTACCTGATCCCGGGCGTCGTCGACTCGACGAACAACTACGTCGAGCATCCCCGGGTCGTCGCGCAGCGCCTCGTCAACTACGGTCGCCTGGTCGGCCGCGACCGGGTGATGGCCGGGTCCGACTGCGGGTTCGGCACCTTCGTCGGGCAGAACACGGTCGTGCCGAGCGTGACCTGGGCCAAGCTGCGCTCGATGGCGGAGGGGGCGCGCATCGCCTGGCAGCAACTGGCCTGAGCGGCCTGGCTCGCCGCAGCCGGCGGCGAGTGGAGGACGGCGGGACGATCGCCGGCCGGGCTGCCCGGTCGACGGCGTCAGCCGGTGGCAACGCCGACGATCGGCCCACCCTCGGGTACCGCGAGGGACGTGACCAGGAACAGCACGATCCCGGTGCCCGGCGACTGAAGCTCGGCCAGGGTTTCGCCGAAGAGATCTCGCAGCTGTCCGATCGGCTGCCCCTCGACGACCTGCTCGCCGCAGCGGACCGTCGTCGTGAGCGCGCCCGACGCGCTCGCACGCAGCCAGGCGAATCGACGGTGCCGGCGGAAGTCCGGTGGCGGCGTCGCGCCCCCGCGCTGCATCCCCAGATGCACGAGGACCTGCCGCAAACCCGCCAGATGCCGGCCGACCGACGCCTCGTCGAGGATGCCCTGCTGCCCGATCTCGACGATCGCGGCCGGCACACCGAGGTCGGCGGCCGACGCGTGTGAGGCGCCGGGCACGTCGTCCCCCTGATTCTCGATCAGATCGCGGATGCGGTACGCCTCGGCGAGGCCGCGGGCCCGGGCGTCCAGTCCCTCGTCGCCGGTCACCCGGTACATCGCGAACGGCTCCAGCGCCTCGACGAGGTCACCGCAGTGGAGATCGAGGTAGGCGTCGGCTTCCCGGACCAGCTCTTCGAGCAGGAAGTGCGTGACCCGCTCGGCCGGAGAGCCGTCGGACCGCCCCGGATAGGAGCGGTTCAGGTTCTTGCCGTCCCTCGGATTGACGTAGAGACTCCGCTCGAAGAAGCCGGGCGTGTTGACGAGAGAGATCAGGAGCACGGTGCCCCGCAGCTCCGCCGGATCGAGGTCTCGAGCGAACCGCGTCGCCGCCTCGATCGGGGGATATTCGGCCGCGTGCACGCCGGCGGTGACCGCGAGGGTCGGTCCGTCCTCGGCGCCGCGGATCACCCAGCCCGGCACCTCCCAGACAGGCTCGATCCCGGGGACGCGGAGCCACCCGTGCACCTTCTCTCCGCGGCCGGGCCTCAGGTCACCGAGACTTGTCCTGCTCATCGTTCGTCCTCCCTCGAGTTGTTCTTCCGTACGGCGGCGCCGGGCTCAGCCGGCGGCCGGGATCACCGGCAGCAGGATGTGGGAGAGGTGGTCGCCGGAGTGCAGGACCGTCTGCAGCGCGCTCACCATGTCCACGCCGCTTCCCGGCAGCGCCCCCGTGTTCGGGTTGCGGTCGAAGCGGGGGAAGTTGCTGCTCGCGATCTCGACCCGGATGCGATGACCGGGCAGGAACACGTTGCTCGTCGCGACGAGGTCGATCTCGAGCTCGGCCACCTCGCCCGGTTCGAGCAGCTGCGGCTCTCGCATCGAGTGCCGGTAGCGCACGCGCAGGATGCCGTCGGCCAGATTCCTGGCGACCCCGCAGGGGCCGACGTCGACGAGCTTGGCGGTGAAGTCGGTGTCGGGCGCGCTCGACGTCGCATGGAGGACCACCTTCAGCGGCCCCGTCACCTCGATCGGGCGCTCGAGAGGTGCGCTGGTGTAGACGAGGGTGTCCTCTCGCGCTTCCACCTCTCGCTGGTCGAAGGGGCCTCCGTAGCTGAAGACGTGATGGCAGCAGAGGCCGCCGCCACGGGTCGGCGTCGGGTTCCGGGGATTGTAGAGATAGGAGTCGGGCGGCTCGCCACCCGGCGTCTCGCGCGACAGCGTCCCGTCACCACGCAGCGAGTTGGCGGCGCCCCCGCTGTGGAAGAACCAGGGCTGCCAGTCGGTCCGCGCCAGCGGCCACTCCGCCTCCGATCGCCATTGGTTGCGACCCATGACGAAGATGCGGACCGGTGGCTCGCGGTCGAAACCGCCGTCGACGCCTCGCAACCACTGGTCGAACCAGCGAAGATGCAGGCCGTCGACGTCGATCGCGTCCCCGGTCGAGCGGACCCCGAAGTCGACCTCGCCGATCGGGTTGCCTCCCCGCATGCCCCCGTGGTTCCAGGGCCCGAGCACCAGCCGCTGGGCGGAGCGCGCAGCGGCCGTGGCGGCGTTGGCGCGCATCCCGGTGAAGTTTCCGAGCGTCCCCTTCAGGAAGATGTCGTACCAGCCGCCGATGTGCAGGGCCGGCACCGCCAGCCGGTCGTGCGCCCGGCTGACGTCGAGTCTCTCCCAGAACGCGTCGTAGGTGGGGTGCGCGAGCCACTCGGCGTAGTACGGCGCGTAGGCCGCGATGTCCTCGTTCCAGTCCAGGGGGAGCCGGCCGAACCCGTCGGCCATGGCGTCGATACCGTCGTAGACGGCCTGTCGACGCCCCGCGACGCGCTCGTCTCCCCCGCGCTCCCGGCGCGACAACCCGTCCAGGATGAGCGTGGAGATCGTCCAGGAGTAGTTGAACGAGAGCTCGAAGGCACCGCCCTGATAGACCCAACCGTCGTGGTAGTCGCTGGCGGTCACGGTCGGTGTGATCGCTTTCAGCGCGGGATGACCGCTCATCGCCGCCTGCCATTGGGTGAGCCCGAGGTAGGACTGGTTGAACATGCCGACCTGGCCGTCGCACCAGGGCTGCTCGGTCAGCCAGGCGAGGGTGTCGTAGCCGTCGTCCCGCTCGTTGACGAAGGGGTCGAACTCACCGCCCGACTCGTACCGCCCACGGACGTCCTGGCAGACGACCGCGTAGCCTGCCGCGGTCGCCCGCAGGATAAGTCCCACCATCGTCGCGATCGCCGACTTGTCGTAGGGACTGCGCTGCAGCAGCACCGGGTGAGCACCTCCGCCCGCCGGTCGATAGACATCGGCGGAGAGGAGGATTCCGTCCCGCATGGGAACCCCGAGGTTCCTCTCCACCGTCGTTGTCAGCACGTTCGTCACCCGCTCCCTCCCCTTGTCGCGCGTGTCGCGCGCTCACGCGCGAGACCCGTGGTTCCTGCCCGCATCTTGCTCAGTCCCCCGGCGCCACCTCGCGTCGAACGACTCCCGCCTGCATGACGAGCTGCGGCTGTCGCAGGTTGCCGAGATCCCGAAGTGGATCGCCGTCCACGACCAGGAGGTCCGCCGCCAGGCCCTCGCGCACGCTGCCGATCCGGTCCTCCATGCCGAGCACGGCGGCAGCGCCTCCGGTCGCCGAGACGAGCGCCTCCATCGCCGAGAGGCCCACGCCCTCGAGCCAGCGCAGCTCGCTCTGCAGGGCGTCGAACGGCGTCAGGCGCCATCCCGCGTCGGTGCCGGCGACGAACTGCACGCCCAGGCGCTGCAACGACTGGAGCTGGTGGACGTTGTCCTCGCGCATCCGCTCCCAGCGATCGACATAGCGCGTCTCGTCCTCGGTCAGGCGCTCGGTGGCTCGCATGGTGGCCAGGATGTACTCGCCGACCGCGAGCGTGCTGGTGACCGGAATGGCCGCCTTCGCCAGCTTCTCGGCGACGACCGGGTCGAACTGCTGCTTCCCTGCCGCGTCGACGATGAACCCCGCATGCTCGATCTGGTCGACACCGGCATCGATCGCGTGGTCGATGGAGGCGGCGCACAGGCAGTGCACGGTGACCCGGCGCCCCAGCCGGTGCGCTTCGTCGGCCACCGCGGCCAGCTCGACAGGGGTGTAGGAAGGCAGCCAGGAGGTCGTCCCCGGGGTACCGCCGCCCGAACCCATCACCTTGATGAAGTCGGCGCCGAGCCGCGCCATCTCGCGCGCCTTGCGGCGGACGCCCTCGACGCCGTCCGCCTCACCGCCGAAATGCCACGTGTGGCCGCCGGTGATCGTGATCGGCTGCCCGCAGAGCACGAGGCTCGCGCCCACGCAGTAGCCGAGCTGCTGCGCACGTCGCAGCTCGAACGTCGTCGCACCGCGGCCGCCGGTGTCTCGCAGCGTCGTGATCCCGGACTCCAGCGCGACGCGCGCACTGTGCGTCGCGCTCGCGACCAGGACCCCGTCCGCCTCGCCGACCGAGTCCAGATAGGCGGTGCCGTCACCGGGCAGGTCGAGATGGACGTGGCTGTCGATCAGACCGGGCAGCAGCGTCCCATCGGGGAAATCGAGCACTCGCGTGCCGGGCGGGATCGCGCTGTCTGGCACCGGTCCCCGAAAGACGGACGCGATCCTCGGGCCGTCGACCAGGACCGCCGCGCCCTCGACGGGAGCCGATCCGGTCCCGTCGATCAGCCGCGCCGCCTTGACCAGGACGCTCGCTACGCTCATGTGTTCCTCCCTTGCCCGGCTGGACGCGACGGCCGAGCGCTGACGAGCGCCGGCCGCCGGTGACTCAGACGCTGACTTGATAGAACTGTTCGAATCCGCCGCCTGAATAGCTGAGCCCCGAGACCTGGTTGGAGACGAGGTCCAGGGCGTCGTTCTCCCGCAGTGGCAGCTCCAGGGCCTGGGCCATGACGATGTCCTGCGCCTGCTTGTAGAGCTGCATCCGCTTGGCCGTGTTGCTCTCGACCTGGCCCTGCTGGATCAGATTCGTCAACTGGGCGTTCGTGTAGTGGCTCCAGTTGTAGTACTGACCGGGCAGGAACCAGAAGTGCAGGGCGTCCGGGTCGACGGCGACGTACTGCAGCGCCGTCAGGTTGAACGTCCCCTGCAGATTCGAAGCCAGCCAGGCGGGCAGGCCCTGCTGCACGATCGACACCTTCATGCCGATCTGCTGGAGATCGCCCTGAATCGCCTGCGCCAGCGCGGCGCCGTCACCGCCGCTGCCCTCGGTCGTGATCGTGAGAGCCAGCGGCTTGCCGTCCTTCGTCCAGCCGCCGCCCGATCTCGTCCAGCCCCCCGCGCTCAGCACCTGCTGCGCCTTCTGCGTGTTGAACGGGTACTTGCCCTGGTAGTCGACGAACCCCGGCGTGCCCTTCTGGAGCACGCCCCAGCCCGGCGGGTAGGCGCCGTCGTCGGCAATCTTGATCATCGCGGGCTTGTTGACCGCGTACTGGATCGCCTGCCGGACGGCGAGGTCACTGGTCGGCCAGGCCGAGGTGTTGATCGGTGCGAAGTAGCCCATGCCGCTGATCGGGATCGTGATACCGCGGAAGCCGCCGCTCGCGCCGAGCGTCTTGAAGAAGACGCCGGGTGTCTTGTCGATCATCTGCGACTGTCCGCTCTGCAGCTCGCTGACCCGCGCCTGGTTGTCGGTGACGACCTGGAAGACGAGCTTCTGCAGCTTCGCCGGGCCGTTGTGCCCGATCGCGGGCGGCGCCCACTCGTAGGCGGGGTTCCGCTGCAGGGTCAGGCTGACGTTCGGCGTGTAGCTGACGAACTCGAACGGACCGGTTCCGACCGGATGGTCGCCGAGGTCTGGCCCGTACTGCTTGATCGCGGTCGGCGACTGCATGCCCAGGTAGGGCTCGCCGAGCTGGGCGACGAGCGGGCTGTAGGCCTTGCTGCAGTGCACCGTCACCTGGTACTGCCCGTCGGCGGTCGCCGTCGTGCAGGGGCCGAGCAGTCCGAGCGCGATCGTCGACTTGGTCGCCGGATTGGCGATGTACTGCAGGTTCGCGACGACGGCGCTGGCGTCGAACGGGGTTCCGTCCTGGAACTTGACGCCGTGCCGCAGCGTGAACGTGTACTGCAGCCCGTCCGCCGACGCCGTCCACTTCGTCGCCAGGTCGGGCGTCGGCTGGTTGGACTTCGTCAGGTAGACGAGCGTGTCGAACATCGTCTCGTCGATCGGGCCCATGTCCCGAGCGCCGGTGGTCGCCGGATTCAGCGTGTCCGGAGGCTGTGCCCAGCCAACGGTCAGGGTGCCGCCCGACGCGGCCGGGCTCTGCCGGCTCCCGCCCGTGTTGCCCTGCGTTCCCCCTCCGCCGCAGGCGGTGATCGCGAGCAGCGCCAGACAGGCCAGCCCGACGGCTCGCCCGAGCGGCCTCCACGCCAGCCGGAACGCTCTCCCTGTCGACTTCCTATCCCTCGTCATCTCCTCCCCCTGCGATCGAATGCCGCCCAACCCGTTTGCTTCGCGTGTGCCCTGCTCCCCGACCTCCGTTCATCCGCCACGGCGCCTGCCCTGGGTCGGATCCAGGCGGTCCCGCAGCCCGTCGCCGAGCAGGTTGGTGGCGACCACGAACAGGCTCAGCAAGAGGCCCGGGAAGAACGAGATCCACCAGGCGATGCTGATGTAGCTCTGGCCGTCGTTGAGCATCGCGCCCCACTCCGCCTGCGGTGGCTGTACGCCGAGTCCGAGGTAGCCCAAAGACGCGATCCAGAGCACCGCGATGCCGAGCCACGACGTCGAGAGGACGACGATGCCCGAGATCACGTTCGGCAGGACATGGCGCCACATGATGTGCAGCGGGCCGGCCCCGGTCGTGATCGCCGCCTCGACGTAGGGCACGGAGCGGATCTCGACCGTCGCACCCTCGACGACGCGCGCGTAGGCCGGGACCGAGACGACCGCGACGGCGAGGACGCCGTTGAGTAGGCCGGGGCCGAGGATCGCCGAGACGGTGAGCGCGAGCAGGATGCCCGGGAAGGCGAGCAGCAGGTCCATGAAGCGCATGATCACGACGCCCGCAACGCCCCGGAAGTACCCCGCGACGAGGCCCAGCGCGCTGCCCACCGGCGCCCCCAGCAGGACGACCAGGGCGCTGGCCAGGATCGTCGTGCGCCCTCCGTAGAGCACTCGGGTCAGCACGTCGCGACCGAACGAGTCGGTGCCCATCAGGTGCTGCGCCGTCGGCTTCGAGAAGACCGCGTTCGCGTTCTGCAGGTCGGGGTTGTAATGCGTCAGCAGCGGCGCCGCGACGCTGGCGAGCGTGATGCCGATGCAGAGCACGAGACCGAACAGCAGGCTCGGGTGTCCGAGCCACCGCGCCACGCGACGTGCCCTCGAGGCTTCGGACAGCGCCCGGGTGTCCGCGGGCGCGAAGAGCAGGTTCGGGGTGCCGTTCTCCATGCCAGGCATGCTCACCGCACGGCGATCCGGGGATCGAGCACCGGATAGAGAAGGTCGACCGCGAGATTGATCAGCGCGTAGAGCGTCGCCACGACGAGCACGACGCC
Source organism: Candidatus Dormiibacterota bacterium (assembly GCA_049283435.1). GTDB lineage: Bacteria > Chloroflexota > Dormibacteria > Dormibacterales > Dormibacteraceae > CAVTSA01. Next base: position 6,149 of record JBAPVZ010000021.1, on the reverse strand, counting down.
CTGCACCGTCAGGTAGTCCTTGGCCAGGATCGACTGCACGAGCAGGCGGCCGATCCCCGGCCGCGAGAAGACGGTCTCCACGATGACGGCGCCCGCGAGCAGGTTGCCGAACTGCAGTCCGACGACCGTCAGGACGGGCAGCATCGCGTTCCGGATCACGTGCCGCAGGAGCACCTGCGGCTGGGTCAGACCCTTGCTCCGGGCCGTCGTCACGTACTGGCGCTGCCGAGCGTCGATGACGCTCGACCGCACGAACCGGGCCAGAAAGCCCGACCCCGAGACGGCGAGCGTGATGACCGGAAGCACCATGCCCTTCGGCGTCGTACCGCCGAAGACGGGAAGCCAGTGGAGGGCGACCGCGAAGAGGAGCAGGAGCAGGATGCCGAGCCAGAAGCTGGGGATCGAGAAGCCGGAGATCGCGACGCCCATCACCAGCGTGTCGACGATCGAGTTCTTCTTGAGCGCCGCGACCGTCCCCAGGGTGGCCCCGACGAGCAGCGACAGCACGAGGCTGAACACCGCCAGCTCCAGCGTGTAGGGGAAGTTCTCTGCGATCAGCGACGTCACCGGCCGCTGCTGCTGGTAGGAGTAGCCGAGGTTGCCGGTCAGCGCGTGCCCGACCCACTGCAGGTACTGCACCGGGATCGGTTCGTCGAGGCCGAGCTCGCGGTGCAGCTGCCGCACCATCGCGGTGTCCCCGGCGTTGGTGCCGAGCAGCACCGCCGCCGGGTCGCCCGGGATCAGCCGGATGATCAGGAACACCGCCATCGAGATCCCGATGACGAGGAGCACGACCGCGAGCAGGCGCCGGATCACATAGCTGGTCACCGACGGACCTCGGCGCCGTGCGGGGCGGGCTGCGGGATCATGCGAAGTGGCACGCCGCCCAGTGGCCGCCGGCCACCGGACGCAGGGCGGGTCGCTGCTCCGCGCAGATGTCTTGCGCCATCCAGCAGCGGGTCCGGAACGGGCAGCCCGACGGCGGGTCGATCGGGCTCGGCACATCCCCCTGCAGGACGATGCGTCGGTGCCCGGGCTTCGGCTCGACGGCGGGCGCCGCCGACAGCAGCGCCTGGGTGTAGGGCATCCGCGGGTTCGCGTACAGCTCGCTCGCGTCGGCGAGCTCGACGAGCCGGCCCAGGTACATGACGGCAACTCGATCGCTGAGGTATTCGACGACGCTGAGGTCGTGCGCGATGAAGAGGTAGGCGAGCCCGAACCGCTCGCGCAGGTCGGAGAGCAGGTTGAGGATCTGGGACTGCACCGAGACATCGAGCGCCGAGACCGGCTCGTCGGCGACGACGAGCTTGGGACGCAGCGCGACGGCGCGGGCGATGCCGACGCGCTGCCGCTGCCCGCCGCTGAACTCGTGCGGATAGCGCTGCGCCGCCCCCGACGGCAGCCCGACCGCGTCGAGCAGCTCCTGGACGGCCTGCTCCCGCTGCCGGTGCCGCGTGCCCCGGACGAGCAGACCCTCGCCGATCGCCTCGCCGACCGTCATGCGTGGGTTCAGGGCGCCGTAGGGGTCCTGGAAGACGGCCTGCAGCTGGTGGCGAACCTTGCGCAGCTGGCGCGTTCCGAGCTGGCAGAGATCCTCCCCCTCGAGCAGGATCTGGCCCGACTGCGGGGTCGTGAGCCGCATGATCGAGCGCCCGACCGTCGTCTTGCCGCACCCCGACTCCCCGACCAGCCCCAGGATCTCGCCCGGCGCGATCGTGAAGGAGACGTCGTCGACCGCCTTGACCCACCCGCGGCGCCGTCGCAGCGGCCCACCCGTGACCGGGTAGTAGGTCTTCAGGTGGCGCACATCGAGCAGCGGCTGCGCGCCGGCCGGCCCCTCGTTCGGTGGTTGGGAGGAGTCGCCGGCCGGCTCCGGGTGCGCAGCCGGTTGCAGGTCTTCGCGCTGGACCCCCATCAGCAGCCGGCGCTCAGTAGAGCCAACAGAAGACCTCGCGGCCGCCGGCGAGCGTCGTTTTCTCCGGCATCACGGCGCACGCCTCCATCGCGTGCGGGCAGCGCGGCGCGAAGGGGCAGCCGGGGGGCATCTGGCTCGGGTTGGGGACGGAGCCCGGGATGACGTGCAGCCGCCTGCCCTTCATCCGCGGCGACGGTATCGAGGAGAGCAGTCCCTGGCTGTAGGGGTGCTTGGGGTCGGCCATGAACTCCCCGACGCGGGCTCGTTCCATGACCTTGCCGCCGTACATGACGACGACCTCCTCCGACATCTCTCCGATCACCGCGATGTCGTGGGTGATCAGCAGCAGCGCGGTCTGCACCTTCGCCTGCAGGTCTCGCACGAGATCGAGGATCTGCGCCTGCACAGTCACGTCGAGCGCGGTCGTCGGTTCGTCCAGGATCAGGAGATCGGGTTCGTTGGCGAGCGCCATCGCGATCATCACGCGCTGCCGCATGCCGCCGCTCAGATTGTGGGGATAGTCCTTCAGCCGGCGCTCCACGGCCGGGATGCCGACCACGCGCAGCAGCTCCAGGCTCCGGGCACGGGCCTCCTGCTTGCCGACGCCGTGGTGGGCCCGCACCACCTCGGCGACCTGATAGCCGATCGTGTAGACGGGGTTGAGCGCCGTCATCGGCTCCTGGAAGACCATGCAGATGCTGCTCCCGCGGATGCGCCGCATCTCCGACTCCGGCAGCTGCAGCAGGTCGCGCCCGCGGTAGCGAACCTCGCCGCCGGCGATCCAGCCGGGTGGTTCCAGCAGGCGCAGGATCGACAGCGACGCTGCGCTCTTGCCCGATCCGGACTCGCCGACGATGCCGACGCTGGCCGCAGCGCCGACGCTGAAGCTCAGGCCGTCGACGGCCCGGATCTCCCCCTGGCCGGTCTTGAAGTAGGTCCGGAGATCACGGACGTCGAGCAACGGCCCCTCGGGACGACCGTCCCGAGGGCGCATCTCTGCCGCCGTGCTCAACTCCGACTCCCTCCCTCGCCGCCTACGCAGCGCGTGCGCCGAGCGTCCCCGGGCCCCCGCTGGAAGCCACCTCCCCGCTCGATAAGCCCCATCCTATTGCACTTTCCCGGGTCGTGCATCGGTGCGATGGCACCAAGGCGCCCGCCGGCGCGTCGTTTCGTTGCGATCACGAGACCGGCGCAACGTCGGATCGAGCAGTCGAGTTTGCGGCGCCCCACGCGGTGCGCGACTCGAGCCCGCTCGGCGGCCGGCCGAGCGCGAGACGGGCGGACCGCCCGGGATGCTCAGAGCGGCTGCGTCGGTCCCCGCGAGAGCCAGCGTCCGCGTCCGGGGACCGCTCGAAGATCTCCGCGATCCAGCACCACCTCGCCCCGGCTCAGGGTGTAAGCCGGCCAGCCCGTCACCTCCCAGCCGTCGTAGACGGAGTAGTCGGCGCGGGAGCGCATCTTCGCACCATCGATCGTTCGTCGCTCGGCGAGATCCCAGACCACCAGATCGGCGTCGGAGCCGACCGCGATCGTCCCCTTGCGTGGGTAGAGCCCGAAGAGCCGGGCGGCGTTCGTGCTCGTCGCCTCGACGAAGCGCGAGAGGGACATCCGGCCCCTCAGGACTCCCTCGGAGAGCAGCATCGGGAGCATCGTCTCGAGGTCGGCGACGCCCTGCCGCGCGGTCTGCACGTCGAGCGCCGGATCGAGCTTCTGGGCCAACCGCCAGGGCGCGTGGTCGGTGCAGCAGGTCTGGATCTCGCCGATCCCGATCCCCGTCCACAGCCGCGCGCGGTCGGCGGGGGTCCGGAGCGCGGGCGCACCGGTGTAGCGGCCGGGCTCCGATTCCTGGAAACGCTCCTCGGTCAGGTGCAGGTAGAGCGGACGCGTCTCCGCATAGACCGGCAGGCCCTCCGCCCGGCCCGTACGACAGGCGTCCAGGGCCGCCTGGGAGGAAAGGTGGACGACGTAGATCGGCGCCCCGGTGAGTCGGCACAGCTCGATCGCCCGCTCGGTGGCCAGCTGCTCGGCGTGCACCGGTCGGCTCGCTGCGAAGTTGCGCACCTCACCGCGACCCGCCGCGAACAGCGCCTCGCAGGCGCAGCGGAGGGCATTCGCGTCCTCGCAATGGATCATCGTGATCGACCCTGCTCGACCAGCCGCCGCGATCGCGTCGGTGTAGGCGGCGAGGCGGGCATCGAAGTCGGGCAGCGTCATGAAGACCTTGAGGCTGCGATGGCCCTCGGCCGCCAGCGCCGGGATCTCCTCGAGGGCCGCCGCCGTCGGATCGGTGAGGACCGGGTGCAGCAGGTAGTCGAGCAGCGAGCCCTGCTCCGCCTTGGCCCGATCCCGCTCGAGGGCCTCGCGAAGGCGCTCGCCCCGGCGCTGGAACGTCATGTTGCCGATCGTCGTCACCCCGCCGCCGATCGCGGCCGCCGACCCGGATTCGAAGTCGTCGACCCAGCGCTCCCGGCCCGGCTCCTCGTCGGCCGGGGTCGTCAGGTGGACATGGACGTCGATCCCGCCCGGCAGCACGTGCAGGCCGGCGACGTCGAGCTCCCGATCGCCCGCCATCGCCCCGCCCAGCTGGACGACGCGTCCTCCCTCGATGCCGATGTCAGCGACGGCCTGCGCGCCCGCCGTGACGACCGTACCGCCGCGCAACACCACGTCGTACATCGCATTCGATTCTGCCAGCCGCGGGGCTGCGCGGTCGGTCGGTTCGGCTGGGCCGCCGCCGGAAGCCGCCGCGCCGCAGTCAGGAAGCGGTCGCGACCGGGAGCTCCCTGACGAGCGTCCAACCGCACGCGCGATGCTCGTGGCACACGAGGACGTCGACGAACTCGCCCGTCTCATAGCCTCTCGGCGTGGTCTTGCGCACCTTCTGCATGACGATCGCGGGAGCGCCGCACACCCTGCAGGTACCGGAGTTGCTGGTGGCCATCACCTGGAGATCGTATTCGGGTCGCCGTCCCAAGCCGCAGGGACGGTTGTCCTAGCCACCCAGGGCAATTGCGGCCCGTCGCTGCGCTCGAGACGCGCTCCTAAAGTGAATGGCGGCATGCAAGATCCTGCGCAGGAAGAGCGCGAGCGGACGCCGCCCGGCGATGCCGGCGAGCCGGGCGCACCTGGAACGTACCTGTTTCCGCGGGACCCGAAAGAGGTCAACCGGCTCGACCTGCAGCACTACGCGCTGCGGGAGGCGCTCTACACGAACTACCTGGCGCCGGTCAGCAACCCCGCTCGCATCCTGGACGCCGGCACCGGCACCGGGCAGTGGGCGTTCGACCTCTGCCGCGAGTTCCCGGACGCGCTCACGGTGGGGATGGACGTCGGCCTCTCGAGCAAGCTGCCCGGACCGCCGACCTACCGATTCGTGCGCGGGAGCATCGCCGAAGGCCTGCCGTTCAAGGACCGCACGTTCGACTTCGTGCACCAGCGGCTGCTCCGTGCCGGCATCCCGGCCGCAGCCTGGGGTACGGTCGTCGGCGATCTGGCCCGCGTCACCCGGCCCGGCGGGTGGGTGGAGCTGGCCGAGATCCGCAACGGCATCGACCCCGCCGGGGCCGCCACCCGGCGTCTCTTCGATCTGCTGCTGCAGCTCTCCGCCGCGCTCAAGCTCGACGTCGACGGTCCGCCTCGGCTCGCCCTCGACGGCCTGCTCGCCAGTGCCGGACTCGTCGAGATCGAGACTCGGCCGGTCGTCGTGCCGGTCGGTGAGTGGGGCGGGCGCATGGGGTCGTTCATGGCATCCAACACGCGTGCGATGTTCACCGGACTCGCCTCCACGTTCGAGACGCGCTTCTCCGTCTCTCGCGCGGAGACGGTCGGCCTGGTCCGGGCCATGCTTCAGGAGGTCGAGGCAGAGCACGGCACGTGCACGATCGTCTTCGCCTGGGGTCGGCAGCCCGCGTAGGGCCCGCTCGGCGCTGGTGCGCCCGAGGGCGTGCAGGTGAACGTCGCCGCCGCACGCGGGCGCCGACTCTCGAGACGACCGCAATTCGGATGACCTGCAGCCGATTAGGTCGGCCGCTGGCGCCGATCTGCGTCACACTGTGGGTGGTTCACGTCCTCGCCATCCCTTTCCTTCCGGACGTACGGCTCGATCGGCGCGCGGGGACGATGAGCGGTGGAAGGGGTGCAGTCGGAACCTGAGGAGGGGAGGTCGCGATGAGAGATCACCGCGTGCTCGCGCTGCTGGTCGTGCTCGTGCTGTTTGCGGCCGCGTGCGGCGGCA
>JBAPVZ010000020.1:0-3653 GCA_049283435.1 Candidatus Dormiibacterota bacterium | reverse complement strand
GCGCCGGGCGGCACGCACGGCGCGCAGCACGCGCAGCCGGCCGCCGAGGCCGAGCAGTCGATGCGAAAGGAGCGCCGGGGCCAGGTGCAGCGGGGCCGGCAGATCCCACGCCTCGAGCCGGGCCCGGCGACCCTCCCGGTCGAGCAGGAGCGCCGCGAAGCGCGGTGGCAGGTGCAGCGCGTCCGCCATGCCGGCGTCGCGCACGAGCTGCAGCCAGGCGCTGAAGCAGCCGAGGAAGACATGCTGGCCGTTGTCGAACTCCTCGCCCTCCACCTCGAAGCTCGTCGCCTTGCCGCCGAGCAGCCGGCTGCGCTCGAAGACGCGGACCGACGCGCCCTGCTCCCGCAGCGTGCGCGCCGCCGCGAGCCCCGCGAGTCCGGCGCCGACGACGGCGACGTTCACCTTCGCACCCACGACCTCGCCGCGATCCCGAGCTTGTGCGGCGTCGACAGCGAGACGCGTGCGTGGAGGGCCGCGCGAGGATCGAGCGCGATCCGGTCCAGGATCCGCTCGTAGATGCCGGCCATCGTGCTCAGGCAGGCGGCGGAGGCGTGCGGCACGTAGGCGCACAGCTGCCGGCCGTCCTCGTAGAGCTCGCGCGCCCGCTTCACCTCGTAGGCGACGAACGGCTCCCAGCCGGCGCCCGGTCGCTCGCCGAGCAGCTCGGCTTCGGTGATCTGATGGCGCAGCAACTCGTCCCGGGGCAGGTAGACGCGCCCCATCGAAGCGTCCTCCCGCACGTCGCGCAGGATGTTCGTGAGCTGCAGCGCAAGGCCCAGGTTGTCGGCGTGGCGCAGCGCCGTCTCGTCGTCGGACCCGAAGATGCGCGTGCACATGCGCCCGACGGCGCCCGCGACCCGCCGGCAGTAGCCGGTCAACTCGTCCCAGGTCTCATAGCGCGTCGTGTGCAGGTCCATCTCGACGCCGTCGATCACCTCCTCCAACTCGGCCACCGGGATGTGAAACCGCTCGACCGTGTCCATCAGCACCCACATGACCGGGTCGGCGAGATCGCCCGCCAGCGCGCCCCGGAGCCGCTCCCGCTGGCGCGCGATGCCGGCCTCCGCGGCCTCCCGGTTGGGCGCGTCGTCCACCTCGTCGTCGACCTGCCGGGCGAAGCTGTACAGCGCATAGATCGCGATTCGCTTCTCGCGAGGCAGCGCGAGGAAGCCCAGGTAGAAGTTCTTCGCCGCCCGCCTCGTGATCTGCGCGCACGCTCGCTCGGCGTCGCGGCGCCGGGCCCCGTCCATCTCACGCGATGCGGAAATGCTGCTCATCCCGATCCCCCTTCCGCGTCCCTCTGCCGACGGCGCTCCCGAGCAGACCGACCTTCCGCCGCCTGGAGACGGTCGGCCGGACCTGGTCGGTCCGGTAGCCGGCCCGCGCGACCGCGTCCAGGATCGCCTCCCCACCGAGCCGGTAGAGCGCGAGCTGGACCCGCAGCCGGCCCCGCGTCGCCGCCTCCAACCGGTGCCCCGACCGCAGCAGCGCGGCCGCCCGCTCGCACATCGCTCGCACGGCGCCCGGCATCCCGAGCCCGGCGATCTCCTCTTGCAGCAGATAGGTGCGCCCGAGCGCCGCGTCGACGCCGACGTCCTGCGCGAAGTTCGCGAGCTGGAGCCCCACGCAGACGTCGTCCGACGCCTCGAGGAGCGCTGGCGACGCCGCCCCGAACAGGTGCAGCACGAGGCGGCCGACCGGGGTCGCCGAATGGCGGCAGTAGTCGAGGAGCGCCGGCCAGTCGTCGTATCGCGTCACCCGCTGGTCGCGCCGGTTCGCCTCGATCAGATCGAAGAACGGCTGGGGCGGCAGCGTGTGTGCCCGGACCGTCTCGCGCAGCGAAACCAGTACCGGATGGGTCGGGGTTCCCCCGGCGAACAGCTGCTCCAGGTCGGAGCGCCAGATCGCGAGGCGACCTTCGGCGTCCTCCGGTCCCGCCGACTCGTCGCCGAGGTCGTCCACCGTGCGGCAGTACGCGTAGACCCGGGCCAGGTCCAATCGCAACGCCCGCGGCACCAGCGGCGACGAGACCCAGAAGTTCTCGTAGTGGCCGCGCAGCAGGCGGCGGCAGTACGCGTCCGCGCTGCTCACGTCCACCCGGTCACCTGCACCGTGACCGCGCGCCGGCGCGGCGAGCAGAGCTCGACCAGGAACAGTCGCTGCCAGGTCCCCAGTCCGAGGTGGGCGTCCTGGACCGGCACCATCTCGCTCGTCGACAGCAGCAGGTGCCGGCTGTGCGCGTGGCCGTTCACCGGCTCGTCCGGGGGGACGCCGTTGCGCCGTGGCATGTCGTCGTGCTGGTAGCCGCCGCGGGGCGCGATCCGATCCAGCAGGGCGCGGAAGTCGTCGAGCAGCAGGGGCTCGTTCTCGTTGATCCGGATCGCGGCCGTCGTGTGCTGAGAGAAGACCTGGACGTGGCCCTGCCGCACCCCGGAACGGGCGACGACCGCCTGCACGTCGTCCGTGATATCCAGAAAGCGATCGGCCTCGGGCGTTGCGTAGTGCAGTGTCTCCGTGTGCAACGCCGGGGCGGACCCGCCGGGCGGGAGCAGTCGCGGGGTTCCCCGGAGATCCCCGAGGGCGGCGGCACCGACGCAGAACATCGCGACCCGCAGCGTCGTGGCGAGCTCCGTGCCGAGCTCGATCGCCCGCTCCGGGCCTTCGGCCGCCGCGCGCAGGAACGGGCCGGCGAGCCCGACCAGGTCGGCGCCGAGCGCGACCGCCTTCGCGATGTCGACGCCATCCCGCACCCCACCGCTCGCGAACACGAGGCCGGCGGGCGCGGCTCGGCGGGCGCCGATCAGCGCCTCGGCGGTCGGGATGCCCCAGCCCGCGAACGCAGCCGCCACTCGCTGGCGCCAGGGATCCGCCAGGCGGTGGCGCTCGACCTCGCTCCACGACGTGCCGCCGGCCCCCGCCACGTCAACCGCTGCCACGCCCGCCGCAAAGAGGGATCGCACGAGGTCGGGCGCCAGCCCCCAGCCGACCTCCTTCGCGATCACCGGGCGGTCGAGCCGACGGCACAGCTCGGCGATGCGGGGGAGCAGGCCCGCGAACGCGGTGTCACCCTCGGGCTGGAGCGCCTCCTGCAGCGGGTTCAGGTGGAGCACCAGCGCGTCGGCATCCAGCATGTCGAGCAGGCGGCGCGCCTCGTCGACGCCGAGGCCCCGGTTCAGCTGGATCGCGCCCAGATTCGCGAGGAGCAGCGTGTGGGGTGCGCGGCTCCGCACCTGGAACGAGGGGAGCACCTCGGGATGCTCGAGCAGCGCGCGACCGGAGCCCAGACCCATCGGCAGGCGCAGCTCGTTCGCCGCCTCCGCGAGCGACGCGTTGATGCGTTCGGCCTCGGTCGCACCCCCGGTCATGCAGGAGATGAGAATGGGCGCGGCGAGCGAGCGCCCGAGCACCGTCGTCTCCAGGCGGACGTCGGCCAGGTTCAGATCGGGCAGCGCCTGATGCAGGAAGCGGTAGCCGTCGAAGCCGGCGCGGACGCCCTTCGCGTCGACGTCCTCCTCGAGGTTGATGCGAATGTGCTCCGCCTTCCGGGTCAGCGTCGCCGCCGGCCGGGCGCCGTCCGCGGCAGCCGGCGCGCGATGCGACTCAGCGGTTCCGTTCGGCGAAATAGCGCGCGACATCGGCAAGCTCCTCCACAG
>JBAPVZ010000019.1:0-8266 GCA_049283435.1 Candidatus Dormiibacterota bacterium | reverse complement strand
AGCTCGGCCAGCGGCGCCGCGCCCTCGCGGACGCCGAGCCAGAGAACGCGCGGCGCCGACGGACGGCCGAATCGCCCCTCGCCGCCGAGCGCGACCCGGAACGGCGACGCCCTGACTTCGCCGAGGGCGTCGCGAAGCCGATCCAGCAGGACGACGTCGACCCGCCCCAGAAACCGCAGCGTCACGTGCAGGTTCTGCGGCGGCGACCAGCGGTGGCCGGGCGCGAGCGCCGCGCAGGCTCGGAGATGCTCGGCCAGCGCTTCGCGGACACCGTCGGGGAGGGGCAGCGCAACGAAGCAGCGGACGGTCGTCGAGGGCGCCATCCCTTCGCATGGTGCGCCACCTACACTCAAGGACGATGGTGAAGCGAGATCCGGCGGGCCCGGAGATGGGACCGGCACGGCGCCGGAGGGCGGGCTCGGCGCTGACGCGCCCCCGCCGCGCGGCCACCTGATGGGGGCCGCGACCGGGCATCTCCTCGCGGGGCTCGTGATGGGCCTGCTCGCAATCGTCCTCGGCATCGGGCTCTGGATCGCCGCGATCCAGCGCCGGCGCCACCGCGACCGGTCGGCCGCCACCTATCGCGGGATGGGCGGGCCCGTCTACACGGTCGCGCAGTCGGGCTGCGCGACGACGGCGATCGTGGCCGGGCTGATCATTCTCGTCTGGGCGTTCCTCGGCCGCTGATCCGCGCCGCCGACCGTCAGTCGGGCGGCGGCAGGTAGCGGGCACCCCGGATCGGGTCGCCGGCGAGTTCCAGCGCCCAGGTGCCCGCCTTTTCGGCCAGCGCCTGCGAGGGCTCGATCGTACCCTGGGCGAGCAGCCGCGACAGCAGCTCCTCGACGAGGTCCCCGTGCGTGCAGAGGCAGGCGGCACGCTCCGGCGCGGCGCGGCCGACCCCCAGCAGCCCGTCGAGGCGGTTCCCCTCCGCGAGGGCCGGCTCCTCCGCGATCGGTAGCCCGAGCGCCGCGGCGAGGGGAGCGAGCGTCTGCCGGCAGCGCAGGAAGGGGCTGGAAGCAAGCCAGGTCGGCCCGAACGGGCGCAGCGTCTCGACGAGTGCTGACGCCTGCCGGTGCCCCTTCGCGGTCAAGGGGCGTTCCCGGTCGTCCCCCTCCCAGCGGGTGCGGTGCCCCGCCTTCGCATGCCGGACGAGCAGGATCAGGGCCGCCATCGCTCAGGGCGTCGGGGTCGCCGCGGGCGAGGCGCTCGGGCTCGGAGACGGCTTGCTCGACGGCAGGTCCTGCGGGCCGAGGTGGCCGACGATCGGCGTGTGGTCGCCGATCCAGAGGACGACCCCGGCGAGGTGCGAGGTGCGCAGCTCCTTGTAGACGAGCTGCTTGTAGACCGTCTGCATGGTCTGGAGCGAGGAATAGTTCGTCAGGTCGGCGCCGCCGGGCTGCTTCGCCGCCTTCACCAAGCCGGCGATCTCCCCCTGGCCGATGAGTCGGGAGAGGATCGGGTTGCCGCCGACCCACCTGGCGATCGCAACGGCCTGCGCCTCGGTCGTCGAGGTCTCGCCGAGTGTCGTCGCGAACGCCTTGTCGAGCGAGACGAACATCGAGAGCACGACGTAGATGAGATAGATCGCGAGCAGCCCGTTCACGAACACGCCGAGCAGACCGTCGGCGCCACGGACGACCGGCATCCGGTGGATCAGGCCGCCGAGCTTGCCGCCCAGCCAGGCGACGACGAGCGCGACGATGACGACGACGATCGCATCGATGACGGCGTTCGAGTGCAGGCGCGTGTCCAGCAGCTTCGTGTACGCGGTCCAGTGCGAGATGAGCACGAGCACGACGAGCGCGAAGCCGCCATAGACGAGCACCGGTTGGATGGCGCCGCGCTTGTAGCCGATGAAGACGGCGATCGCGACGATGACGAGGATCGCGATGTCGAGGATCACCGGGGGGTGGTTCCCGAGCGCGCTCGGGACGCGCGGACCTCCGGCGGGGAGGTCGCCTGGTCCAGGGCGGGAACGCGTGCGGAGACGTGGATCAGGAGCACGACGGCATTCTAAGGTCGCGCGGCGGGCGGACCCGCGGCGGGCACGGCATCGAGCGGATACCCGTTCGGGTAGACTCCAACGGATTCACGTGGCCCGAACCATCGCTATCGCCAACCAGAAGGGCGGGGTCGGCAAGACGACGACCGCCGTCAACTTGGGGGCGGCCCTCGCCGAGCGGGAGCAGCGGGTTCTCCTCATCGACCTCGACCCGCAGGCGCACCTCACCGTCAACATGGGCGTCAAGTCGCCGGACGATCTCGACACGACCGTCTACGATCTGCTGACGAATCCCGAGGTGGGGATCGGCGACACCGTGCTCGAGAACCGGACCATGGGGCTTCACTTCGTGCCCTCCAACATCGAGCTCTCGGGGGCGGAGACGCAGCTGCTCCAGGAGTTCGGTCGGGAAGGCATTCTGAAGGAGAAACTCGAACCGGTGCAGCGTCGTTACGACTTCATCGTCATCGACTGCCCGCCGGCGCTGAGCCTGATCACGATCAACGCCTTCGTCGCTTCGGACGAGGTGATCGTGCCGCTCCAGTGCGAGTACTTCGGCATGAAAGGGATGCAGCAGCTGCAGCGCACGGTCGATCGCGTGCGCGCGAAGCTGAATCCGCGGCTCCACGTGAGCGGCATCCTGCCGACCATCTTCAAGGCGCGCACGCTCCACTCTCGCGAGGTTCTGGGCCTCGTCAAGCAATACTTCGGGGAGCTCGTCTACGACTTCACGGTGCGCGATTCGATCCGCTTCGCGGAGTCGCCGCTGGCAGGTGCCTCGATCCTGCAGTACGCCGGCCAGAGCGACGGCGCCAAGGTCTACCGGCAGCTCGCCCAGACCGTCCTCGACGACCATCGCTGAGCCGGCGCGGCCGGGGCCCTGGCAGCCGGGCGCGGGGAAAGGAGCGCCGCGGTGGTGCAGATGCCGGATGAGCTTTTGGCCGCGCCCTGCTAGGGTTTGAGGATGGGGAAGTTCAAGCGGGTGTCGCTCGAGGGCTCCGAGGAGCTCTTCCGGCCGACCCGGCCCCCCGCTCGTGACGAGCCGGACGACGCGATCGGCGAGATCGTGGAGCACCAGCCCGTCGAGCACCGGTTGCGGACGCTGCGCCTCGCTCCCGAGGAGATCGAGCTGCTGGTCGAGGCGATCCAACTCGCGAAGTACCCGGAGCGGGCGCAGGGCCAGAAGCTGCCGCTCTACAAGCACGAGCGATACGACGCGCTGCGGGCGAAGCTGCAGGGCGAGCGCGGGTGACGCTCGCACTCGACCCCGACGACCTGCTGACGACGACGCGCTCGGTCCGCAAGCGCCTCGATCTGACTCGTCCCGTGCCGCGGGAGCTGCTCCTCGAATGCGTCGACGTCGCGACGCAGGCGCCGACCGGTTCCAACCAGCAGGACTATCAGTTCGTCCTCCTGTCGGAGCCGGGGCCGAAGGAGGCGATCGCCGAGCTGTACCGCCGCGCTGGGGACGCCTACTTCCAGCTGCCGAAGCCGACCTACACCTCCGGCGACCCGAGGGCTCTCGCGCAGGGCCGAGTGTCCGACTCCGCTCGCTACCTGCGAGATCACCTGCACGAGGTGCCGTGGCTCGTCATCCCGCTGATCCATCGCCGCCTCGCGCCGGACGCGTCGACCGCACGGCAGGCGAGCCTCTGGGGATCGATCCTGCCCGCCTTCTGGAGCTTCATGCTGGCCGCCCGCGCGAGGGGTCTGGGAACGGTGCTGACGACGTTTCACCTGGCCTACGAGCGGGAGGCGGCCGACGTGCTCGGGATCCCGGCCGACGAGTACACGCAGGCCGGGCTGACGCCGGTCGCGTTCTACACCGGCGAGACGTTCACGCCCGCGGCACGGATCCCCCTCGAGCAGGTCGTGCACTGGGAGCACTGGTAGCTACCGTGACGGCGGCCGGAAGCGCACACTCCCTCAACGCGGGGGGCGCGGCGGATGGATGCGACGCCGGAAGTAGTCGAACGTCCAGTAGAGACAGATCAGGACGACGAGGCATCCCATCACGATCGCCGCAACGCGCATCTGTTACATAGAACCAGATGGCACGCTTGGGTATCGTCAAGGTACGGGGGGAGCACGACGTCAACACCTACATCCTCACGAGCTCGGACCCGAAGGAGTCGGTCGTCATCGACCCCTCCGCCCCCGCCGAGAAGATCCTCGACCAGCTCCAGGGCGCGACCGTGCGCTGGATCGTCGCGACCCACGGCCACGCCGGACACCTCTCTGGCAAGGACGCGGTGAAGGCGGCGACGGGCGGTGCGACGGCGATGCACGTCGCCGACGCGAAGACGTTCCTCCGGTCGGCCGACCGCTACCTCCTGGACGGCGACGAGCTGCCGTTCGGCGCCTTCCGCCTACGGGTGCTCTCGATGCCAGGACATACGCCGGGCAGCCTCGCCTACCAGATCGGGAACCACCTCTTCATCGGCGACACGCTGCTCGCCGGCGGCATCGGCAAGGAGGGCCCGGAGACGGACCTGCGCCAGCAGCTCCTGTCGATCGCATCGCGCCTGCAGGGGATGCCGCTCGAGACCGCGATCTATCCCGGCCACGGCCCGGTGACGAACCTCGCCGCCGAGGTGGAGCGCAATCCGGTCTTCCGCGGCCCGTCCGGCTGAGACCGCTGCCGCCGGCGCCGGCGAGCGATGCCCAGTCCTGGCGCGATGCCTACCCATCATCGTCGTCTCGGGCGTCGGTCGGGTCCGCTGGCGTCATGGAGAGCGCCTGGGCAGCTCGCCGGCCAGACCCGCCTCCCGGGCGCGGACGATGGCCTCGGCGCGATCGGCGAGCTCGAGCTTGCTGAAGATGTTGGAGATGTGGTTGCGTACCGTCTTCCGGCTGAGGAAGAGCCGGCTCGTGATCGCCTCGTTGCTGAGGCCCCGGGCGATCAGCTCCAGCACCTCCCGCTCGCGGTCCGTGAGCTCCGGGAACGGACGGGCCGGCTTGAGCAGGCCCGCCGACCTGAAGTAGGCGATGACGCGGCCGGCGATGGCGGGCCCGAAAATGGCCTCGCCGTGACCGATCGCCAGGATCGAGCGAACGATCTCCGCCTCGTCCGCATCCTTGAGCAGGTACCCGCGCGCGCCCGCACGCATGGCCGCGAAGACGGAGTCGTCGTTTTCGAACATGGTCAGCACCAGCACCCGAACGTGGGGACTGGCGGCCAGAATCTGGCGGGTGGCCTCGACCCCGTTCAACTCGGGCATCTGGATGTCCATCACGACCACGTCGGGTTGGAGCTCGATCGCCATCGCCACCGCCTCGGTGCCGCGGGTTGCCTCGCCCACCACCTGCACGTCCGACCCGGCGGCGAGCAGCGCCTGCAGGCCGTGCCGGAAGACCGGGTGGTCGTCTGCGATCAGAACTCGAAGCGGCTCCGGTCCGCGCATCAGATCACCGGTAGCCGGGCGCTGACGCGGGTGCCACCGGCCGGCAGCGCTTCCACGACACAGAGGCCGCCCAGCTCGGTCGCCCGCTCCTCCATGGAACCGAGCCCGACGCCCGGGTGGCGGTCGGCGGCGAGACCGATGCCGTCGTCGATCACGTCCAGGTCCAGTGCGCCGTTGAGTGATATCTGTACTGAGCAGTTCCGCGCGCCCGCGTGTCGTGAGACGTTCGTCAGCGCTTCCATCGTGATCCGGTAGGCGGCCACCTCAACCGCTGCCGGCAACTCCTGGAGGTCCGCCGGGCCGAGCACGCTGACCTGGAGCCCGCCCGGCTCGGACAGCCGTCTGCCCTGCTCCTGGATGGCGCCGAGCAGGCCGAGCTCGTCGAGGGCGGGCGGACGAAGATCGCGCACGAGCTGGCGGACCTCGTCGACCGCGCGCCGAGCGTCGGCGCTCAGCATCTCCAGCATCCGGTCGGCTGCCTGGGGACGATCGCGCATGAGCTTGCGCGCTGCGGCCACACCGAGCGTGATGCCGGCCAGGGTAGGGCCGAGACCGTCGTGAAGGTCGCGGCGCAGGCGTCGCCGTTCCTCCTCCCGGGCGGCGATCAGGCGCTCCCGCGACTGGCGGAGCTCGGCCGTGAGAAGGAAGGCGTGCGCCGCCACCGCGACCTGCGGGGCGAGCCGCAGCAGCAGCCGGCGCTCGCCGCCGCTCAGCGGGTCACCGCGGCCCCGGCGATTGACGTGGAGCTCACCGAGCGTCTCGCCACGATGGACGAGGGGAAAGCCGACGGCGTTCCCTGTCTCTACGCCGTAGACGGCGGCGGGGAGGTCCCGATCGATGCCGGCCAGCGTGATGGCGACGTAGGAGAGCTTGAGGCCCTGGCCGATCCCCCGTACCGCGCCCTCCAGAGAGCTGACCCCGGAGCCCTCCAGGTGCTCCCCCAGGCGCGCCAGCATCGAGTACGGGTCGTCGCGATCGCCATACATCAGACGGTTGACTACGGCTTGGAGCCGGCTGCGGAGCGGAAGGAGCAGGATCGCCGCGAGCGCGGTGGCGGCGATGGCCGCATACCGGCTCTGAGCGGGGAGAAGCGCGCCGGCGACGACCACGACGGCACCGTAGACGGCGGCGACGCTGGCGCTGAGGGCGGCAAAGACGAGCGTGCGATTGACGAGCACCTCGATGCCGAACAGTCGGTGCCTCAGGAGCGCGACCAGGATGGCCAGCGGAAGCCCCAGGCAGAGCATGGCCAGCGCCACCGTCACCATCACGATGGCCGGCCAGGTCAGGCCGAGAAGGGCCGCGACGAGAGCCAGGCACAGAGCCGCCGCCGCCACGCCGCCGCAGTACGCGAACCAGGCGATCTGGAGGCGCACATCACCCTGGGCACGGCGGAGCCGAAACACGAGTCGGGCGGCGGCCAGCACGAGCGCCGCAACCCCGAGCGCCCGTCCGAGGTTGACCAGCCCGCCGACGAAGGCGTCCGGCACCGCCCGCACCCAAAGCGGGTTCGGGATCTGCCCGGTGGAACCCAGGGCCGTGGTGGCGCCGATGCCGATGCCGGCCGCGGCGGCGAACGTGCCAGCCAGGGCCGCCCAGAGCACCCACCGCCAGGGCCCCCGAATCCGGCCCGAGGGGAACAGCAGCACCAGACAGGTGATGGGCAGAGGGAACATCAACTCGCCGACGACGCCGGCGAACCAGGCGGCGGGGACGTATGCCTCGTGCCGCTGCGCCGCATAGCTCGCCCAGGCCCAGGGCAGCGTATGGAGCACGATGACGGCCGCCACTCCCAGGCAGAGCCACCCGATCCCATTCCGGGGCTGGCGGGCGGCGACGATGGCGCCGACCGTGGCATAGGCAGGTACGGCGGCGGAGATCAGGACGACGTACCACACGACATTCGAGAAGACCTCCTCCGGGGTCCGCCCCAGGCCGACCGGATCGGCGCCCGCGCCGAGCAATCCCAGCCAGGCCGCGCAGAGGAGGAGGACGAGGGCCCAGCCCGTCCAAGCCAGGCTGGGCCCGAGCGCGCCCGCGCGGCGAGCTTCACTCGCCATGGCGCAGATGCTACCCCTGCGTTTGGGGAGTGAGATGCGCCTCTTCCGTGGACTCTCGCCGGGAGAAGCGAACCAGCAGGTAGACGCCTGCCGCCAGCGGCCAGGCCAGGGTGAGCAAGAAGGTCGCGAACCCGACCGGCCCGGTGGGCCCGAAGATGCCAACCACGGTGCCGGCACCGGCGAGCACCGCGATCAGCGCGGCGACCCACGCATAGGCAACTGGCAGCACGCGGGTGCGGAAGATCAGCGCGGCCAGGGCGCCGATGAAAAGACAGTAGGGCAGCCCATAAAGGTTGTTGTACGTGCCCGTGAACCCGCCCTGGACCACGAAGAGTGCGCGAACCGAGCCGGCGTCTCCGCCTGAGGTGGCGAGCAGGACCTGGCCCCAGGAGATGGCGACCGCGATGACGTCCACGAGCATGGCGCCGATCAGGCCGGCAACGGTGAGAATCGAGAGGTAGCCGCCTCGGGGTTCGGCCCGCCGCAGCAGGAGGGCCAGGAACCCGAGCAGGAAGACGTTGCTGGCGGCGTCGATGAAGCCTCCCAACTCGATGGCGGCGTGGCTCTGCCGCGTCCAGGCAAGGATCTGGTCCGCGGATGCCGTGACTGGCGGAGCATTGGGGCTCATGGCGACCGAGACGACCACCAAGAGCGAATAAAGAATGGCGCACATGGCGGCGATGATCATCGCCTGCCGGCCGGGCACCGGGATCCTGTCCATGGCTTCGGTTCTCCTGTCGAGGGTGTGGATTGCGCGCGCGATGGACAGAACGTGCCACAGTGCGCGGCGTTGTCATGGG
>JBAPVZ010000018.1:0-5314 GCA_049283435.1 Candidatus Dormiibacterota bacterium | reverse complement strand
AGGCTACACGGCGGCGGATGACGCGCGGGGTCGGGGGCGGAAGCCGCCGCCGACCCCGCAGCGGGGTTCCCCGCCTCCGGCCCGATCAGTTGTGGAACGAGACCTTGAACTCGGGGTCGATCTCGCCCTGCAGCGCTTCGTTGGCGAGCACGATGTTCGCGAGCTGGTTGTATCGCGGGTCCGTCGGCGGCACGTTGAGGTCGTTCATGCTCCTCGCCTGGGCGAGTGTCGTGATGAAGTTCTCGACCGCGGGGCCGGTAGGGTCCTTCTGGTAGGCCGCCCGGACGGCGGCGGGCATGACGTCGGGATCGCCGAGGACGGCCTGTGTCGTCAGCGAGGCGCGGGCATCTGCGCTCGTCTTGCGCCAGACCTGGAGCGAGTTGTCGTTCGCGATCGGAAAATCGGGAGCCAACTTGCCGCTCTCGAGGCCGGACTTTACGTGGAGCAAGGTGAGCGAGAATAACTTCTTCGCCAGGGCGTTGCCACCGACGAGGTCGACGAGCTTGGCCGGCGGGATGAACGTGGTGACGTCGAGCCACAGCTCGTTGAATCCGTCGAGCGTCGCCTGCCGATCCGCCGCGCTCTTGAACGGCCCGGCAATCGTGCCCAGGTTCAACAGCCCGACCAGGGTTCCGTACTCGTGCTCCCAGTCGACGAGCGCGCCGGGGCTCTTGCCCGTCGCGATCGACTCTCCAGACGGCATCGGATTCGTCTGCAGCCAGCCCTTCACGGCCTGCGTCAGCGTCGCGTAGCCGGTCGCGTCGACCTTGCCGTTGTGGTCGGTCGTGGCGGCGATGAACAGCCTCTCCTGCCACGTGAGGTCCGTCGCGTGTGCTCCCGAGGCCGCCTTCTCATGCTGGAGGAAGGCCGGGTTGCCGATGTCCTGCGCCAGCAGGTTCGCGATCGCCGGGCGCGCCACGTCGGGGAGCTTCGTCCAATCGCCGGCGCCGATGCCTTGCAGCACCGCCATGCGATCCGCGACATTGCCGTCCTTGCCCACCGCGTTGAGTACGTCCGGCAGCGCGAGCGACCCCGTCCTGCCGCCGCCCGCCTGGTAGTCCCACTGCCCGTAGCCCTCGAGCAGCACCTGGACGTTCGTTTTCCCGGTGTCGTAGCCGCGGGTGTTGAAATAGTCGCTGCCGAGGATCTGGGCGTCGGCGGTCGGGTTCCGGGCGAGCGCCTCCAGCACGAAGTAGTTGCGGGTGACTGCCTGCGGGTCGTACCGCGCGTCGCCGATCACGATCGAGCCGTTCCCCATCGGATCCATGTACGGCATCACGATCGTCTGCAGGCCCTGCTGCAGGAACGCCTGCGAGTAGGTGCCGTAGCGCAGCAGCATCGCGGAAAGGTCGAGCGTGTCGCGGTAGTTCACTTGCTCCTGCTGCTGCCCGCTCGTGCCGGACTTGGAGAGGTCGAAGTTCGGGAAGACCTTGGTGACGAAGTCGCCCGGCAGCAGCGAGCTGTGGCTGGCCGAGGCGAGCGCCTCGTCGAACGTCTGCAGGGGGTTGCCGGGCGGCAGGGTCGGGAAGTTCCCGTGCCCCTGCGGGATCAACGACTGGACGGTCGACAACGTCATGTCGGGACCGAGCTTCGCGAAGTAGCCGGCGCAGTAGTTGGGGTCGTTGAGGTGCCCCTTCAGCTGCTGGACGATCGCCTGGATGTCGGCGTCGGTCGTCTTGCCGCTGCCGTCGTTGAGGGCGTTGAGCAGCCGCTGCGCATCCGACTGCCCCTGCTTGTAGCTCTGCTGGGCGACATACGCCTGCACGTCCGTCTGGAAGCTCGCTGCCATGCCGGCCGTGTAGGACGCGATCTGGCTCTGGGTCGACGTCACCGGCATGGTGCCGGCGTTGAGGCCGGTCTCACCCATGTGCCGCTCTTCGAACGCGACCTCACGCTGGGCGACGACCTTGAACGCCTCGCCGACGCGACCGACCCAGCCGTCGGTCGACCTCGCGCTCGCGGCCAGATCCGACACCGTCTTGTCCAGCCGGGGCACCGCCCCGATGTACTTGGGGTCCGGCGCCGAGGAGATGAACGCCGACAGTGCCTGCCCGAGCGCCGTCGCCTGGCGATCGATCTGGCTGTCGAGAAGCACGCTCTGGACGCCGTAGTTGATGAGATTGTCGGGGATCGCGCTGACCTGACCGTCGCCCATGTCAGCTCGGCATCTGGCGCCCGCCCATCGGGTGCGGGGTGGCGTTGAGCGCCTTGGTGCTGGCGTCTCCGATCTGGGTGATGAGACTGTTCAGCCGGCTGATCGTGGTCGCCGTCTGCGATTTGATCCCGGGGTAGCGTGAGCCGCGGAAGGAGTTGGCGTCCGCGCCGCTCCACTGATCCAACGCCTTCGTCGCGAGCCGGTCGCGATTCGACCCCTGCTGCTGGAGCAACGTGACCGTGTCCTCCAGCGCGGTGATCGCCGCCTGTGCCGCCGCTTGGTCGAACTGGGCCACTGTCACCTCCGAAAGATTCCCGATTGCTGCCAGAGCGCGGTGCCCTGATCGCCTGACTCCACCACTAGAACGCGCCGTCTCTCGCTCCCGGTCGCCGCTGCCAGTGCGACGTCACGATCCCTCACGACCCCGGCAAATCGCCTGGAGTGAGGGGTGGAAATCCCGGTTGGCAGAAGCGGAACCCCCGGAAGTAAGGTGAAGGCGCGATGGAGCTGGCCGCGCTCGACCTCGCCCGCTGGCAGTTCGGCAGCACGACCATCTACCACTTCCTGTTCGTCCCGCTGTCCATCGGGCTCGCCCCGCTGGTCGCCCTCCTGGAGACGGCACACTACCGCACCGGTGACGCCGGCTATCGCCGTCTGGCGGCGTTCTTCTCGACGCTCTTCCTCATCAACTTTGCGATGGGGGTCGCGACCGGGCTGGTGCAGGAGTTCCAGTTCGGCATGAACTGGTCCGAGTACTCGCGGTACGTCGGCGACGTGTTCGGCGTGCCGCTCGCCCTCGAGGGTCTGCTCGCGTTCTTCATGGAGTCCACGTTCCTGGGGCTCTACATGTTCGGTCGTGGTCGCCTGCCGCGGGCCGTCCATCTGACGACGATCTGGCTCGTCGCGATCGGCTCGGTCCTCTCCGCGCTGATGATCCTGGCGGCCAACTCCTGGATGCAGCACCCGGTCGGCTACCAGATCAACCCGACGACCCACCACGCCGAGATGACGGACGTGTGGGCGGTCCTTTTCAACCCGACGCTCCTCCTCGCGTTCCCGCACACGGTCCTCGCCAGCTTTTTGACCGGCGGCCTCTTCATGCTCGGCGTCAGCGCCTTCCAGCTCCTGCGCGGGCGCGACTCCGAGCTCTTCCGCAAGAGCGCGCGGCTGGCGGTCGTCTGGTGCCTCATCTCCTCCTTCCTGGTCGTCCTGGTGGGCGACTCGCTCGGCCAGCTGGTCGGCGCCGAGCAGCCGATGAAGACCGCCGCCGCCGAGGCCCTGTATCAGACGCAGGCGCCGGCTGAGTTCTCACTGTTCGCAATCGGCACCCCGAACGGTGGCCACCTGGTCGTCAACGTGACGGTTCCCTACGTGTTGAGCGTGCTCGTGACACGCAGCTTCAGCGGCAAGGTGCAGGGCATCAACAACCTGCAGGCGGCCTACCAGACGCAGTTCGGACCGGGCAACTACATCCCGTTCGTGCCGGTCACCTACTGGGGCTTTCGAATCATGGTCGGGATCGGATTTCTCGCGCTCGGCTTCTCGCTGGTCGGGCTCTACCTGTTTCGCCGGGGACGCATCGACACCTGGAAGTGGTTCCAGCGCGCGGCGATCGTGATGGTGCCGCTGCCCTTCGTCGCCAACTCCGCGGGCTGGCTCTTCACCGAGATGGGCCGCCAGCCCTGGGTCGTCTTCGGCCTGCTGAAGACGCAGGACGCGGTCACGCCGTCCGCCGGCATCTGGTCGGTCGCGCTCTCGCTGGGCGGCTTCGTCCTGCTCTACCTCATCCTCGCCGTCATCGAGGGCTGGCTCATGTGGCGCACGATCCTCGGCGGAGCGCCGTCCGAGGCCAAGCTCGACGACGACTCCCACCTCGAGCTCGCGTACTGATGTCCGCCACCGTCCTCAGCGACCTCTGGTTCGGCGTCGTCGCGTTCTTCTGGGTCGGCTACTTCTTCCTCGAGGGTTTCGACTTCGGCGTCGGCATGCTGCTCCAGGTGCTGAGCCGCGAGCAAGCCGGCCGCGGCGCGATGATCGGCGCGATCGCGCCGGTCTGGGACGGCAACGAGGTCTGGCTCGTCGTCGCGATCGGTGCGACGTTCGCCGCCTTTCCGAGCTGGTATGCGCTGCTCCTGAGCGGCGCCTACCCGGCCGTCTTCGTGATCCTCGTCTCGCTGATCCTGCGCGTGGTCGCGTTCGAGTTCCGCGGCCAACGCGATGACCCGCACTGGGTGGCCTGGTGGGAGCGCGCGATCACGTTCGGCAGCGTCGTGCCCCCGCTGCTCTGGGGGATCGTGCTCACGTCCCTGCTCTTCGGCCTCCCGGTGGACAAGGCAGGGGACTTCGTCGGCCGCCCCTGGGACCTGCTGCGCCCGGCCCCGATCCTCGGCGGGATCGCGCTCACGGTGCTCTGCCTGCTCCATGGCGCCGTCTACCTGTGTCTGCGAACCAGCGGGCCGGTCGCCGACCGGGCCCGGCGCGCGGTGACCGTCCTCTGGGCGCCGGCGCTGCTGCTCGCGGCGGGGTTCGTTGCCTGGGTCGCGTTCGGCACCGCCGGCGGCCATGCGCACGGCCTGCTCTCGATTCTGGTGCCGGCGCTCGGGCTGGTCGCGCTGCTCCTCGTGCTCCCGCTGCACCGCGCGGCCCGCGAGGGGCTCGCGCTCGTCGCGACCGGCGGCGGCATCGTCCTCGTGCTGCTCACGCTGTTCGGCGCGCTGTTTCCGAACGTCGTCGTGTCGTCGATCCAGGGCGCCTACGATCTCACCGTCACGTCGGCGACGTCGAGCCCCTACACGCTGACCGTGATGTCGGTCGCGGCCGTCGTGTTCGCTCCGCTCGTCGTCCTCTATCAGGGATGGACCTACTGGGTCTTCCGCAAGCGGCTCTCCAGCGGACCGGTCCCCGAAGGCTGATGGCCGACGTCGCCGCCCCCTCCCCCGGCGAGGGGCGGTCCGGCAGCCGCGCCGTCCAGCGCCGCCTCTGGTCGCTCGGCGGCGAGACCCGCGTCGCGCTCGCGCTCGCCGTCCTCGCCGGTGCCGCCGGGGCTGGGCTCGTCGTGCTGCAGGCGGGCGCCGTCTCGACGCTGATCGCCGGTGCGTTCCTGCACCGGCTCGACCTGCGGGCGGCGACGCCGCTGCTCGTCGTCGTCGTCCTCGTCGC
>JBAPVZ010000017.1:0-3307 GCA_049283435.1 Candidatus Dormiibacterota bacterium | reverse complement strand
GAGGTGTGGATCGTCGTCGACGGGGAGATCGCGGTGACCGTGGAGGGAGACACCCGCACGCTGCGTGCCGGCGAGTCGGTGCTGATTCCGCCCGACGCGCGGCATGCCCTGCGAGCGTTGACGGCGGCCCGTGCGATGGTCAGCGACTATCCGCTGCGCCGATCGCTCCCCGGTAGCGCTCGCGGCTGATCGATCCTGCCTCTCCGTAGACCCGATGCGAGGCGCGCTGCGCGGTGCCCTCGCTCGGTGCTATCCGGCGCGCAGGATCGAGCGGGGGAGATAGGCGCTGACGACCCAGTTCGGCGCGTCGACGACCTCGGTGATCTTCAGGTCGGCCGCCACGCTCGCGAGCACGTAGGCTTCGACCGGCTCGATCCGGAGCAACCGGCCCACGTGCTCGATCAGTGCGCGAACGGCATCGCGCGCGGCGGCCTTGAGATCCGGCCCGACTCCCATCGTCGCGAAGTAGCCCTCGTCGTCGATGCCGCGCCGCAGCGGTCCCGGCGTCTCCAGCTGCGGGGCTCGGATCGTGCGCCCGTGATGCAGCCGGACCCGGAAGGCGCCGCGCAGCGGGGCCTCGATCGCGCTCACGCAGACTTCACCGTCCCCCTGCGCCGCGTGTGGGTCCGAGGTGCTGAACAGCGCGCCCGGTAGCTGGACGGGCAGATAGAGTCGCGCGCCGGCGACGAGATCGCGGCAGTCGAGGTTGCCGCCGAAGTGCCCGGGTGGCATGACGTCGCGCGGTTCCACCACCGCGGGGCAGACGCCCATGACGCCGCAGAATGGCCGGACCGGCACCCGTGCGACGTCGAGGAAGCTGGTGAACGGGCCGCCGGTGAGCGTCCAGTGGTGCAGGTGCGGCTCGGGGAAGTCCTCGGCGAGCAGCCCGAACTCCGGGAGCACGGCGGACCAGCCCCAGCTGCCGCTCTCCAGCTCCAGCACCTCGATCTCGAGCACGTCCCCCGGGCCGGCATCGTGGACGGCGACCGGTCCGAGCATCGGGTAGAGCCGGCTCCAATCGAACGTCCCGATCGCGTCCACGGTCGTGCCCGGCGCGAACTGCCCGTCCGACGCCTCGGTGAGATCGAAGCGCAGCTCGTCGCCGCTGTCGACCGTCAGCGTCGGCGGCAGGGTCGGATCCCACCGATGGTGCGCGGGGCCGGCGAGCTCTCTGCGGGTCACGGCGTACCTCCTCTCCTCGCGCGAGCATTCGTGCCCGCCTCCAGGGCAGTCTGGCACAGCGGGGCGGCGACGGCGCCGAGGAACGCCGGTGAGCGATGCGGACCATGCCCCGCCGCCGGCTCAACGGCTCGGGATGCCATGCCAGGATGGACGGCATGACTGCGAAGCACCTCCTCTTCATCGGCGGCACCGGCAAGATCAGCTCCGCCTGTGTCGCGCGTGCGGTCGCGGTCGGCCACCAGGTCACCGTGCTCAACCGCGGAGAGGTGACCGTGCGGTCATTGCCGGAGGGCGTGGAGCGGCTACGCGGCGACATCAGGCGGCCGGAGACCGTCCGCGCCGCACTTGGCTCGCGGTCCTTCGACGCCGTGTGCGAATTCGTCGCCTTCACGCCCGAGCACATCGCGACCGATCTCGAGCTCTTTTCCGGCCGTACCGCGCAGTACGTCTTCATCAGCTCCGCCTCGGCCTACCAGACGCCGCCGGCGCGCCTGCCGGTGACCGAGTCGACGCCGCTGCGCAATCCCTACTGGCAGTACTCGCGCGACAAGATCGCCTGTGAGGACCTGCTCGTCGCCGCCTACCGCGACCACGGCTTCCCGGCGACGATCGTGCGGCCCTCACACACCTACGACCGCACCATGATGCTCACGACGGGAGGGTGGACCGACATCGCCCGGCTTCGCGCCGGCAAGCCGGCGATCGTGCACGGCGACGGCACCAGCCAGTGGACGGTCACGCACCACCGCGATTTCGCGGTCGGGTTCGTCGGGCTGCTCGGGCGGCCGGAGACGGTCGGCGACAGCTTCCACATCACCGGCGACCAGGCGCCGACCTGGAATCAGATCTACACCTGGATGGCGGAGGCCGCCGGCGCGGTGCCGGCGCTGGTCCACGTGCCGTCGACGCTGATCGGCGCGGTGCGTCCCGAGTTGGGCCCGGGTCTGCTCGGCGACAAGGCGCACTCGAGGGTCTTCGACAACAGCAAGGTGAAGGCGCTGGTACCGGAGTTCCGGACCACGACCACGTTCTCCGACGGCGCCCGAGAGATCATGGCCTGGTACGACGAGCACCCCGAGGCGCAGCGCCACGACGCCGAACTCGATGCGGCGTTCGATCGCATGGCAGACGCGGTCACGATCTGAACCCGAGATCTGCACGCCCGGACGGTTCGACGTGGCAGAATTGCCAGACCGTGCAGCCCCCATCGCAGGTCTCGGCACAGGCAAGGGCGGAGGCGGCGCCGGCCACACGTCACCGCTGGCGGTGGCTCTTCGTCCTCCTGATCGGGCTCGGCCTCTGGATCGTATCGGTCGTCGTCACGGCGCTGACGCGAAACACGAACCTGATCCCGGCGGACATTCTCGTCGGCTCCTTCCTGGTTCCCGTCTCGGCGGTCGTCTGGAACTTCGACCACGAGGCCGACTCCTACCTGCCGATGACGCGCATCTTCTTCGCGTTCGTCGTCGGCGGCCTGCTCGGCGTCCTGCTCGCCGCCGTGCTGGAGGCGTTGCTCGTCGGGGCCAACGCGTTCCAGTACATCGTGGTCGGGCTGATCGAGGAGTTCGTGAAGCTGCTGGCGCTCTTCGTCGTCGCTCAACGTCTGCCGCGCTACACGACGCGCGATGGCATCGTGCTCGGCGCCACCGTCGGCTTCGGGTTCGCCGCCCTGGAGAGCAGCGGCTACGCCTTCAACTCGCTGATCACCACCCAGGGCCTCTCGCTGAACGGTCTCGTCTTCAGCGTCGTGGCGCGCGGCATCCTCGCGCCCCTCGGCCACGGCCTCTGGACCGCCGTCCTCGGTGGGTTCCTCTTTCACGCTTCGGAGCGACGCAACCGACTTCGGCCGAGCTGGGCGCTGCTCGGCATGTTCTTCGCGGTCGCCGCCTTGCACGCGCTGTGGGACTCCTCCGGTGGCATCGCGACGATCGCCGTCGGCGTCCTCAGCGGCGTGTCGAATGCCTCCGCCATGACCGCCGGCGAGCAGGTCGTCGCAACCGTGGTCGGCTACGGCTTGATGCTGCTGATCGGCGCGATCGGGGTCGGCGTCCTGCTCGCCACCTGGCTCGGGCTGGTGCGCCGCCCGCGAGGATTGGCCGCGGCCGCCGCTCCCACTGCGGTGCCC
>JBAPVZ010000016.1:0-3163 GCA_049283435.1 Candidatus Dormiibacterota bacterium | reverse complement strand
CCGCCCATGCGCTCGTCGACGCGACGCCGGACGCCGTCCGGGACGGGCTGCGCCAGGCTCGCTGGCCGGGCCGCCTCCACCCCGTCGATCGCCAGTTGCTTCTCGACGGCGGCCACAACCCGGCTGCGCTGCGCCTGCTGATCCCCGACGTTCGTGAGCTCGCCGCCGGGCGGCCGGTCGCTCTCGTCTTCGCGGTCAAGGTCGACAAGGAGCTGCCGCCGATGCTCGAGGAGCTCCGCCGGCTGGAGCCGATCGGCGTCGTCATGACGGCGGCTGCGAGTGCCGGTGGGCGGGCGCTCTCCCCGGCGGAGCTGGTGGGCGCCTGGGGTCCGGGCGCCGAGGCACTCCTGCCGGCCGAGCGGGCGGTCGTCCGAGCCCGCGAGCTCGCCGGCCCGGACGGCCTCGTGCTCGCGTGCGGGTCTCTCTACCTGGTCGGGGAGCTGCTGCCCGGCTGACAGTGCCGGCGCGCATGTCGCTCCGTCCGCCCGGCGCCGCCTTGACGCTCGTCCGCCTACGTTGGACGGGTGGAGCCGGATCCCGATCTGTCTGAGCTGGCGACGCGGCTCTTCGGGTTCGCCCGCGGCGGGGAGACGGCGACGCTCGCGGCCTACGTCGATGCCGGCGTCCCGGCGAACCTCGCGAATGACAAGGGCGACACGCTCCTCATGCTCGCGGCCTACCACGGGCACGCCGAGACCGTGGCGGCGCTGCTGGCGCGGGGCGCCGATCCGAACCGGGCCAACGACCGTGGCCAGCTGCCGATCGCCGGTGCCGTGTTCAAGAAGGAGCCGGCGGTCGTGCGGGCGCTGCTCGCCGGGGGCGCCGACCCGCGTGCCGGCCGACCGTCCGCGGTGGAGACCGCCCGGCTGTTCGACGACCGGCAGGCGCTGGCCCTGTTCGGCGAGGACGGCGAGCCCGGTCGCGGGTCGCTGTAGTACGGAGCGTCATACAGTTGTCTGACGATGCGTCAGATCCCGGTCCGGGAGCTCAATCAGCACACCGCCGAGGTGCTCGCTCGTGTCCAGGCAGGCGAGCAGATCGAGGTGACTCGCAAGGGCAGGCCGGTCGCCGTTCTGCGCCCGATCGAGGAGAATCCTCTGGCGCCGCTCATCGCCTCTGGACTGGTCGAACCGGCGAGCGGCCGCCGTCCGCGGCGGTGGCAGGAGAAGGAGCTTCCGGACAGCCCGCTGCTCGATGCCGTTCTCGCAGATCGACGTGATGCGAGCGGCGGATGATCTACCTCGACACGTCGGCAGCCTGCACGCTCGTCCTGCCTGAGCTCCACAGCGCCGCCCTGGTCGAATGGCTCGACTCGCGGCCGGCCGAGCCGGTGGTCTCATCGGTGCTGATCGAGGTGGAGCTGGTGCGAGCGGTGCGTCGAGTCGCCCCGGACCGCGTGCAGGATGCTCGGGACGCCCTGCGATTCGTGAACCGGGTGGCCCTCGATGCAGAGATCGTCCGCCGAGCGGCGGACTGGCCGGAGAGCAGTTTGCGAGCGCTCGACGCGATTCACCTGGCCACTGCGCTTCAACTCGGCATCGCGCTCGACGGGGAGGTCGGCATCGTCGCGACGTACGACGAACGTCTGCGACACGCGGCGACGGCCCATCACCTCCTCGTTGCGTCGCCCGGGGTCGACTGAGCCGCGCCGTCAGGTGCGACCCGCCGGACCACTGCACGCCGATCGCCGGCACTGAGCCGCTCCCCGGCGCGAAATCGCGGCCGATCGCCGGCATTCGGCCGCTACCCCCCACGGCCGTGCGCTGCATCCGGCACCGAGCACCCGTCATCCTGTGCGGATGCCGGTACGACGCAAGGCCAGGGTGCATCCTCTCGGCGACAGCGCACTCCTCGTCGAGCTGGGCGCGAAGATCGACACCGCGCTGAACTCCCGCGCGATCGCCCTCGCACAGGCGCTGCGCCGGCGGCGGGGCGTGCGCGAGGCGGTGCCGGCCTACGCAACCGTGACCGTGCACTACGACCCCGAGCGCCTCGCCTACGACGCGCTGGCGACGGCGATCGAACGGCTCGTCGCCCGCCGGCCACCGGCGCCGGGGATGGGCCGCCTGCATCGCATCCCCGTCGTCTACGACGGGCCCGACCTGGCCGAGACGGCGGCCGCGCTCGGCATCGGCGACAGCGAGCTGGTCCGCCTCCACACGACCGCGACCTATCGCTGCTTCATGATCGGGTTCGCGCCCGGCTGGGCCTACCTCGGCCCGCTGCCGGACGCGCTGCGACTGGCGCGACGGGGGGTGCCGCGCACCGCGGTGCCGGCCGGCACGGTTGCGATCGCCGGTGCGCAGACCGGCGTCTATCCGCTGCCGACTCCCGGGGGATGGCACCTGATCGGGCGCACGACGCTGCCCATGTTCCTGCCCGACAGCGATCCGCCCTCGCTGCTGCTGCCGGGCGACCGGGTGCGCTTCTTCGCGGTCGACGCCGCTCAGCTGAAAGGCGCCGCGGCAGAGGCGGCGGCGGGCGAGAAGGCGGAGGTCGACGGATGACCGCCCAGCCGGTCGCGGTCGCGGCCGATGCGATCTTCCAGGTCGAGGCGCCCGGTCTGTTCACGACCGTGCAAGACCTCGGACGCTCCGGGCGCTACGGTTCGGGCATCCCGACCGGCGGCGCGATGGATCGCTTCGCGCTCGCCGCCGCGAACCTGCTCGTCGGCAACGAGGCCGGCGCCGCCGCCCTCGAGGTGACGCTGTCCGGGCCCGCGCTGACCGCCCGGCGCGGCGGCCTGGTCGCGATCACCGGCGCCGACCTCTCGGCGGAGCTCGGCGGCCGGCCGGTTCGGACCTGGACCTCGTTCTTCGTCGCCGCCGGCGACCGGCTGCGCTTCGGCAGCCGCCGGTCCGGCGCTCGCGCGTACCTGGCGGTCGCCGGCGGCTTCGACGCCGATCGCTGGCTCGGCTCGCGCTCGACCTACCTGCTCGTCGGTCGCGGCGGCCTCGGCGGCCGGCAATTGGAGGCGGGCGACGAGCTGCGCCGCCTCGCCCCGCCGGTCGGGCCGGCAGTCGTCGGCCGCACGCTGCCACCCGAGCTGCGGCCGCGCTACCGGCGAGCGCCCGAGCTGCGCTGCGTCGCTGGACCGCATGCCGGGGCTCTGACCAAGGCGGACCGCGAGCGGTTCGCGACCGGGCCCTGGGAGGTCAGCCGC
>JBAPVZ010000015.1:0-4002 GCA_049283435.1 Candidatus Dormiibacterota bacterium | reverse complement strand
AGCGCCGCGGTCGCCCGTTCCTGATAGGCGAGCTCGGGGTTCCGGTGGATCGCTCGGCGGTCGGCGACCGTCTGCTCGGCGATCTGCTGCGCTGCATTGAGGAGATCGGACATGCCGCGATTATCGGTCGGCGGCGCCCTCGGCCACGGCCGGGATCCGCTCGGATCAGCTCGGGGCGGTGCCGGCCGGGGCCGGCGGGGGCGCCTCCTCCTCGCCGCTGAACTCGTTCGCTCGCCGGACGAGGTCTCGGAGCATCGCCGTCAACCGCTCGCGCTCGTCGTCGGTCATGGCGGAGATCGCGTGGTCGAGCGGGGTGCCTCTCAGCACGTTCGCCTCACCGACGAGCCGCCGCCCGCTCGGCTCCAGGTGGACCGCGACCCGGCGCCGATCCTCCGGGTCGCGGTGCCGGGCGACGAGCCCGCGCTCCTCCAGGCGGTCGATCAGCCGCGTCACCGACGCAGGGCTCAGATGCAGGCCGCGGCCCAGCTCAGTCTGGCCCTGCGGTCCCTCCCGGAGCAGCCGGAGGAGTCGGGTCTGCGTCAGGGTCAAGCGCGCCTCGTTCCAGAGCCGCGCCTGCACCGGCTCGATGATCGCGACCGCATCAAGGTAGGCAGTGAACGCCTGCCTCGCACCCGACGCCGCCCCCGGGATGCTTGTCACCGCGGCAATAATACCTGGTGGCCCGCGACCCCGACCTCGCCGGAACGGAGCGTCGTCGGCGGCGCTCAGCCCGTCAGCGCCCGACCGGCTGGAACGCCAGCACCTCGACCGGATCCCCTACCGCGATCGTGCCGAGCGAGAGCGGGATCGCGTTCTCGCCGAACAGCACGCCCTGGTCCCGACGACGGATCCGCGCGAGCGTGCGCAGCGGCTCCCGGCCCCGCTCCGCCGTCGCCTGGTCGACCGTGGTCACGACGCAGCGCGCGCAATGCTTGACGAGCGCGAGCTCGACCTCGCCGATCCGCAGCTCTCGGATGCGGTCCTCCACGAACGCCTCCTCCCAGCCCGATACGACGACGTTGGGGCGGAACCGATTCATCGGCAGCGGCACCGCCAGCTCGCGGTTCAGTGCCGCCAGCGACGACATCGAGGCGACGAGCAGCGGGTAGCCGTCGGCGAAGGACACGACGTCGTCGGGGCTCCTCGCATATCGCGGATCGACGTGGCGCGGTACGTCGTCCGGCTTGCGCACGAGGCGACAGGGCTGACGCAACACCGCGCTCAGCCAGCGCGCCGCCTCCTCACCCTGGTCGTCCGCGGCGCACCGATCCTCCCAGATGCGCACGGTACGGCGTCTCGTCCGCACGCCGAACGGCACCACGAGCAAGGGGCTGTCCAGGGCGCACAGCACCAACCCATCGGCACCGAGGTACGCCTCGACGAGCGCGAGCCGGGACACCTCGCGCTGCGTCACGAAACGGTCCTGCTCGTCGACGACGAGATAGCCGCGATCGCCGCGCAGCCCGATCGCGAGCACGTCCGCCCGCTCGACGTCGACGGCCCGGCCGCCCTTCAGCGGATAGACGTGCAGGCTCTCGACGTACGCTGTCACGCCCGCTCCAGCAGCGCCACGGACTCCACGTGGTAGGTGTGCGGGAACATGTCGACGAGCGCCGCCCGCCGCACCCGATAGCCGCCGTTCAGGAAGAGCCCGATGTCGCGCACGTGCGTCGACGGCTCGCAGCTGACGTAGACGAGGCGCCTCGGCTGGAGGCGCAGCAGCTCCCCGATCGCGCTCCGTTCCAGGCCGGCGCGCGGCGGGTCGACGATCGCCGCCTCGCAGCTGCCGACCTTGATGCGGGGCAGCACCTCCTCGACGCGGCCGGCGTGGAAGCGCACGTTCGGCGTCTCGTTGATGCGGGCGGCGAGCTGCGCGAGCCGGATCGCGCGGGGATTCTCCTCCACGCCGACGACCGACGCCGCCCGGCGAGCCGCGGTCAGGGTCATCGTTCCGATCCCGCAGAAGAGGTCGAGCACGTGCTCGTCGGGCCGCGCCGCGAGCATCTGCATCGCTGCCCTGTAGAGGACCGGTGTCTGGCGGTGGTTCGTCTGAATGAACGTGTCACTGCGCACGCGGAACTGCAGATCGCCGACGTCGTACCGCATCGAGTCGTCGAGCAGGACGACGTCGGGCAGCCGCTCGGCGACCGCCGCGATGAGCGCCGGCGTCTGCGCCCCGTCGTCCCCTCGCTGGTAGCGGACGCGCCAGAGCAGGCCCGGCCCCCCCGGCTCCGCGGTCAGGTGCAGGTTGACGAGCCCCCGCACCCCGAGCTCGCGCGCGGCGTCGCCGAACGCGAGCAGCCCGCGCTCGATGCGTTCGTGGTGGATCGGGCAGGTCTGGATCGGGATCACCGCGTGCGAGCGCATGCGGTGAAAGCCGAGTACCAGCGCCCGCTCGCCGTCCGCGCCTTGCCGGTACGCAGCCTCGAACTCTCCCCGCAGGCGGTAGCGCCACGGGTCCTCCATGCCGAGGATCGGGGTGTCCGGCGGCAGTCGCAGGCCGGCGCGCGCCCACACCTCCTCGACCACCTCACGCTTGATCCGCAGCTGCGCCGGATAGCTCGCGTGCTGCCACTGGCAGCCACCGCAGACGCCGAAGTGCGGGCAGGGCGCCGGAACCCGGTCGTTCGACGCCTCCAGCACCTCGACGGCGCGCGCGAACGCAGCGCCGCCGCGCCGACCGAGCGACTCCGTCCGCACCAGCTCGCCGGGCAGCGCGTCGTGGACGAACACGACGCGGCCGCCCTCGCCCTCGCCCTGGCGCGCGAGCACCGTGCCACCGTGCACCGGTTTCTCGGCACGCAGCTCGAGCGTCGGTCGGACGGCCGCCTCCTTCACCGCCTCCAGTATCCCGCCGGGTCGTCGCTGGGACGGAAGCCGGCCGCTTCGACGACCTCACCGGCGGCCCGGAACCCGGCGGCGAGGTAGGCGGGCTCGTGACTGTCGGAGCCGAACGCGACCGCGCGACCGCCCGACTCCGCCCACCAGCGGAGCACCCGGGCACCCGGGCAGAGCCCGCGGTGGGGTTCGGCACCGCGTGTCGTGTTCACCTCCAGCACTCCGCCGCGGCGGGCGAGCGCGCGCAGGATCGCGCGCAACGGCTCCTCCCACCGCTCCTCGTCGAACGGGAGGCGGTCATGCGGCCAGTACCGCTTCGGGTAGTCGAGATGGGCCAGTACCTCGAACGGCGCCGCGCTCTCGACGAGTCGCAGCGTCTCCGCCAGGTGCCCGTCCACGAACGCCGGCGCCGCCTCCGGCTCGAGGCGCCGCAGCTGGCTCGCGTCCAGCAGCCGGCCCTCCCAGCTCGTCACGTGCACCGACCCGAGCGTGCGCTCGGGACCGATCGCCGCGAGCACGCGACGGACGTCGTCGGGGTGCTGGTGGGGCTCGCCGAGCTCGACGCCGGACAGGATCCGCAGGTCCGGATACCGCGACCGGCACCGTTCCAGCTCCTCCAGGTAGGCGGCGGTGTCGAGCGGCCGCAGGTGCTCGTGGACGCCCACGACGTAGTCGGCGTGCTCGGTGAAGGCGAGCGCGCCGAGGCCGATCTCCACGGCCCGGCGGCAGGTCGCGTCCATGTCGCCCCGCGTCGCGTCCCAGGAGAACTGCGTATGCACGTGCCCGTCGAGCCAGTGCTCGCGGGCGCCGAGCGCCCCCGGGTCAGGAGCCGGCAAGACGGTCGCGCAGCAGGCTGCTGGCGAGCTTCATGTTCGCCCTGCCCTCGGTCCGCCGCTTCACCTCGGCCAGCAGGGTGCCGATCGCGCGCTGCTTGCCGGCCCGGTAGTCCGCGACCGCCTGCTCCTGCTCGGCGACGACCGCGTCGACGACGGCCGCGAGCGCGGACTCGTCGCTCTCCTGCGCGAGGCCCCGGTCCTCGACGATCGCCGCCGGACTGGCCCCCGATCGCCGGGTCTCGGCGAGCACGAGGAGCCCCTGGGCACGGTTGATCGTCCCCGCCTCGACGAGGTTGACGAGCTCGGCCAGCCGCGTCGCGTCGAGTGC
>JBAPVZ010000014.1:0-1639 GCA_049283435.1 Candidatus Dormiibacterota bacterium | reverse complement strand
CACCAGGATTTGCAACCGGCGAAGCGCGTCATCTCGCTGGCCGCGTAGACGCTCGCCGAGCAGGCGGCTCCGGTCGGCCATCCCAGCTGCGTCAGCGAGTGCGAGGCGCAGGCTGCGGGCCATCTCCTGAGGGTCGTTGACGGCGTAGATCGCTCCCTCGCCGAAGCGGGCGCGCAGACCGGCCAGATCCGACAGCACGAGCGGTCTGCCCAGACCCGCCGCCTCGAAGGCCGCCCGATTCATGATATGGGTGTCGGTGCTGAACACGGCGACGACGTGCGCCGCCCGCATCGCACCGAGGAAACGCCGATAGGGCAGGAAGCCGGTGAAGGCGACGTTGGCGGGGGCGGCCGCGCGCACCGCCCGCGGTACTCCGCGCGGATCGCCGGTGAACCGCAGATGGACCTCTGGCAGCAGACGCGCCGCCGCCAGCGTCTCCGCGACCGGTTCGTTGGCATCGAGGCTGCCGGCGACGAGAACGGTCGGTCGCGTGGGGGTGGCGGCGGGCTCCGCCCGGCTGCCGTCGGGTACGTCGTCCGGCAGCAGCAGCCCGGCCACCCGCCACCCTCGCACGATCTCGACCGCCTCCTCGGTGTGGACGAGCACCGCCCGCGAGCGAGCGAACAGGGCACGAAGCAACGGCCGGGCCCAGGCCCACCGCCGCGCATGGAAGGTGTCGGTGTGGCAATCGACGATCAGGGGGCACCCGCGAAGCCGGCACCAGCACCAAGCGACGGCCGGCGCAACCACGGGCGGGGTTACGACCACCACGGCGATCGGCCGCCGGCGGTCCAGCAGGCGCCAGGTCCGCCAGGCGCAGCCCAGGTAGCGAAGCGGAGCCAGTGCCGGCAGGGGCGGCAGCCGACCGCTGACGAACGCCGCCCGTCCGCCCAGCGCCTCGGCCAGCGCCTCGGTCCGAGCCTGAAAGGGGGCCCAAGCAACGGCGAGCGCGGATCGCGCCACAGGGTGGCCGGGCCGCACGTCGACGTCGCGAGCCGGGTCGACGCCGGCGGGGTCCTCCTTCTTCAGAACGCGCGGCTCTCCGGACCTGTCCACGGTCTCTCAGACTGGCATGCTCACCATGGCCTGGCAATGGGAACTTTCGCCATCTGGGGAGGGCCAGATGCACCTGGGCACCAGGCCATGGCAAGACCAACCTGGAACACCGCCGTCGACCACCTTCGGTCGATCTGGGCGCCCCGCTTACGTCCCTCCTAACCGGGACTAATTTCCCAGACTGTCTGGAACGAATGTCATGTAAAGGTTCCGTCCAGACTCGGCATGCTGGAACGGCGTGTCGTCACCGACGCGTTGCTGTTTGTCGCAATGCTACGAGAGAGGATCACACCAGAGAACGTTTGGAGTGTCGTGCGCAGGGCTCCGATCTGGATCGGAGCACTGCTGATGGCAGGTGCCTTAGGCATCCTGCTGCACACGACGAGCGCACAGGCGGCCGGACTCGGAGCGGTGGTGCCACTCCCGCGTTCGCCTGTCACGAGGACGGTCGCGCCGGTGACCCAGACCGTCGCGCCGGTCGTCGCTCCCGTCACCCGGGCCATCGCTCCCGCCAGCCGGGCCGCGGCCCCGGTCGTTCCTGCCACCCCGGTCGTTCCTGCCACCCCGGTCGTTCCTGCCACCC
>JBAPVZ010000013.1:0-2802 GCA_049283435.1 Candidatus Dormiibacterota bacterium | reverse complement strand
GGAGGGCGCGGAGCCGGCGGCGATCGTGGCCCCGGCGTCGTGGCTGGAGCGGCTGATCGCGGTGCTGATCGACAACGCGCAGCGGTACACGCCGGTCGGGGGCGCGATCCGGGTCGTGGTCTCGGGCGGCGAGGGAGCGGCCCTGCTGCGGGTGGAGGACAGCGGCCCCGGGATCCCGGAGGCGGAGAGCGCGCGCGTCTTCGACCGCTTCCACCGGGCGAGCGGGGAGCCGGGCGGATCGGGGCTGGGGCTCGCGATCGCCGACGCGATCGTGACGGCGACGCACGGCCGCTGGGAGGTCGGGTCGTCAGCCGAGCTCGGCGGGGCCTCGTTCACCGTGCGGTGGGCGCAGGTCCGGCGGTCGGGCGAGGCGGTGGGGGCGCTGCGCATGGCGGACTGAGCGGGGACGTGGCCGCGCGGCGAAGCGTGACAGCGCCTCCACGCGACGGGCGAGTCAGCGGCCGAACGCCGGCTACCGGTCGTCAATGCGCGCTCGCATGCGGCCGAGCGCCGGCATTCGGCGATCGCTACCTGCCATCGCACCGACGCGGCCGCGATCCTTCGACTACCTTCAAGCCCAGGGCTTCGGCCGCCGTTGACGACGAGCCCTCCACGACCGGTACGTGCTGATCCCGGCTCGGCGGTGACGAAGAACAGGGAGGGGAACCATGCCCGCACTCGACGGCAGGACGGCGGTTGTGACCGGCTCGGGTAACGGCATCGGTCGTGCCATCGCGCTGGCGCTGGCCGGCGCCGGTGCCAAGGTCGTGGTCTCGGATGTGATCGTCCGCGACGGGGAGAGGACGATCGGCGAGATCAGCGACGCGGGCGGCACCGCGACGTTCTTCGAGGCGAACGTTGCCGACGCCCAGCAGACCTCGAGGCTGATCGGGGCGGCGGTCGAACGGTTTGGGGGCCTCGACATCCTGGTCAACAACGCGGGGACCAGCGGCGGCCAGCACCGTTTGCACGAGCTCGAGCCCGAGGCCTTCGACCGCGTCATCGGGGTCAACCTGCGGGGCACGTTCCTGTGCTCGAAGTTCGCGCTGCTCCACTTCCTGGCCCGCGGCAGTGGATGCATCGTCAACATCGCCTCGACGTACGGGATGATCGGCGCGCCCGGCGCCCCCGCCTACTGCGCGTCGAAGGCGGGAATCATCAATCTCACCCGCCAGATGGCGATCGACTACGGCCACGACGGGATCCGTGTCAACGCGATCTGCCCCGGCTACGTGGACACGAAGCTGGGCCGCCGGGGTCCGACGTTGAGCCCGGAAGCGTTCGCCGAGGCGACCGCGATTCGCGAGAAGGCGGCCGCCATGCAGCCGCTGGGACGCCAGGCGCAGCCGGCGGAGATCGCGGAGGTCGCGCGCTTCCTGGCCTCCGATGCGGCCTCCTTCATGACCGGCGCGATCGTGCCCGTCGACGGCGGCTGCACGACCACGTTCAACTACGGTGAGCGCAGCAACTGACGGTCGCGATCCCGCCCAGCCATGCACGGGATCACGCCCGTCCCCCGCCGGCCGGCAGCGCGTTCGCCAGCGTGCGGACCTGCTCCACCCCGGCGGCGAGGGCCTGCTGGTAGAGCCAG
Organism: Candidatus Dormiibacterota bacterium; assembly: GCA_049283435.1. Lineage (GTDB taxonomy): Bacteria > Chloroflexota > Dormibacteria > Dormibacterales > Dormibacteraceae > CAVTSA01. Next base: position 1,211 of record JBAPVZ010000013.1, on the reverse strand, counting down.
AGATCGCCGTTGTAGGCGAGCGCCGTGAATCCCTTCGCCAGCACCTGCTGCGCCTCGGGGATGCTGGTGACCATGAACCCGGCGGCCTTGCCGTGGCTCCGGCACGCCTCGACCACGCGGTCGAGGGCGCTCAGATACTGGGGATTGTCGAACTGGCCGGGGATGCCCAGCGAGGCGGTGAGGTCGAACTGCCCCACCCAGAGCACGTCGATTCCGGCGACGGCCGCGATCTCGTCGGCGTGCTCCAGGCCGGCCGCGGTCTCGATCTGCGAGATCAGCAGGATCTCCCGGTTCGCGCTCTCCATCTTGCCGCCCACGTCACCCGGCTGGTAATCGTCGTGGGCGATGACGAACGCGGCGCCGCGCCGGCCCGCCGGCGGGTACTTCGTCGACCGCACGATCAGCTCCGCCTGTTCGCGGCTCTCCACCATGGGCACGATCAACCCCATCGCGCCGAGATCGAGCGGCTGCGCGAGCAGGTGGTACTGGGTCGCGGGGGGGCGAACGAGCGGGACGATGCCGGCGCCGTGGGCGGCAGCCACCAGGACGCGCACCACGTCGTTGCTCCAGCCGGTGTGCTCGGTGTCGAAGAACGCAAACTCGGCCCCGGCGGCGGCCGCAACGCGCGGCGCGCCCGGTGTGCAGAACTCGAAGAAGGCGGTGCCGATCGAGACCTCACCGCGCGCCAGTGTGCGCTTGACCCTGTTCTCTCTCACGAGGCTGTCCTCCTGGTGTGCCGGCCGAGCTTGGCGAGAAAGCGATCGCTCTCCAGCACCGCTGGATTGACGACGTTCGGCGGTATTGCGCCGGAGGCGACGTCGACGATGCCCTGGCAGGCTGCCCGCCCCATGCCGGTGAAGCATTCGTCGGTCCAGCACAGAGCGTGGGGCGAGAGGATCACGTTGTCGAGTGCGAGGAGGGGATCCGCCGGGTCGGGAGGCTCCTCTTCGAAGACGTCGATGCCGGCCCCCTGGATCCGCCTTTGCCGCAGCGTCTCGGCGAGCGCCCGCTGATCGACGATCGGGCCCCGACCCATGTTGACGAGGTACGCGCTCGGCTTGATCAGCGCCAGGCGCTCCTCGTTGTTCAGGTGACGGGTCTCCGGGGTCAGCGCGCAGCAGATCGTCACGAAGTCTGCGCTCCGGAGCAACGTCTCCAGCCCGACGAGCTCCACGCCCAGCTCGGCGGCGATCTCGGGAGCGACGTAGGGG
>JBAPVZ010000012.1:0-7640 GCA_049283435.1 Candidatus Dormiibacterota bacterium | reverse complement strand
GCCGGCGGGGGACGATCTCCCGGCGGGGCAACTCGCCGCGCCACCTCGTCGATCCGCTCCGCCGCCCAGGCGCCGGCCGCGATCACGACCGCGTACCGGAGTGACAGCACCTCTCCCGCGCCCAGCTCGAGCTCCCGGTCGTACATGAAGGACGCGCTCACGCACGCGTAGGGATCCTCGCGCACGAACCACTGCGTCGGGTGGCGCGGGTTGCCGGGGGAGTCCACGAACGCGATCGTCGATCCGGCCGCCGTGCCGTCGTGCCGGCCCTCGAACGCGATCCAGGTCGCTTGCCGCCCCATCGTCTCCGGACCTTGCAGGCCGCCGCCGGCCAGAATCGAGCCGTGCAGGAAGGACCGCGGGCCGCGCCAGAACAGGCCGCCGTAGCCGGCCTGGGGGCGTCCCTGCGTCGTCGGCGACCCGAAGACGAGCGGGCTCCCGCTCACGTTGGTGAGCCGGAAGGAGAGGTCGAGACCCCACCAGCCGCCGTCCCGATCGGGGCCGAGCAGCCGCATGTCCCGCACCTCGTCGAGGACGGCCCGCTCGTCCTGCGTGACCCAGCGCAGGTCCTCCACCATGTGCTCCGCGCTCAGCTCCCGCCATCCCAGGTGCGCAATGCGCCCGTTGTTCGCCTGCTGCACGTAGCCCTCATCCCGCACGTAGGTCGGGCCGCCCCAGAAGTTCTCGCCCGAGAGCTGGGCCATCGTCATCGACAGGCCGTGATGCCAGAGGTGGTCGTGGGGCCGGTAGATCGTCACCGTCTCCCCGGCGAGCGTGCGCAGCGGGTGGAAGTAGGGGCGAGGCGACTCCCGCTGGTCCGCCGCCGGGCAATAGACGTAGCGATGCAGCAGCGCGTCGTCGAGCCGGAGCTCGACGTGGCTGCCGATCGTGTGGACGAGCTTCACCGTCATGTCGCCAGCTCCGGAACTACCGCGCGTCGCATCGCCTCCTCCTCCGGCTCCACTCCGATGCCGGGCTGGTCGGGCAGCCGCACCCGGCCGCCCGCTTCGATCATCCCCTTGCCCGGGTAGAGCGCCGCCTCATCGATGAACTGGCTGCCGTTCAGAGCCGCGGGACCGGTGCCGCCGTAGGCCGCGGTGACCTGGCACGCCGCCAGCTTCGTCAGCAGCCCGTCCGTCAGACCGCTGGTCACGAACGGGAGGCCGGCCGCCTCGGCCACCGCCAGCTGTTGCAGGGTCGGCCAGACGCCGCCGCTGCGGGTCAGCTTGACGACCAGGTAGTCGACCAGGCCGTCCGTCACGTGCGCCTGGAAGTCGGCCGGGCTGACGCTCGCCTCGTCGACCGCCAGCGGCACTGCGCAGTGGGGGCGCAGCCGCCGGAGCAGGTGCGGCTGGTCGGCGGGGAACGGCTGCTCGAAGAGGTCGACCGGCACCTCGGCCAGTCCCCGGCAGAGCGCGATCGCCGCCGGCAGGCTGCAACCCTGGTTGGCGTCGGCCCAGACGAACGCGCGCGGCCCCGCCGCCTCCCGCACCGCGGCGGCGACCTCGAGGTCCGTCTCGGGTGCGACGCCGACCTTGATGTTGAAGTGCAGGAACCCCTCCGCGCTCGCCACCCGCACCTGGTCTCGCGCGCCGGCGGCGTCGTGGGCGGTCACGGTGAAGCTGAGCGCTACCTCCGACCGCTCGCGCGAGCCGCCCAGAAAGCAGCGAAGCGGCAGCCCCGCCCTCCGGGCGGCGAGGTCCGCGAGCGCCAGGTCCAGGGCCGCCTTCGCGATCGGCTGCCCGGTGCTCGGACCGCGCCCGATCACCGCCTGCATCCGGCGCTGCAAGCCACACCGGTCGCTCGTCTCGAGCCCCAACACCGCCGGCGCCAGGTAGTGCCGAAGGGTGGTGACGACGCTCTCCGGCGTCTCGTAGGACCACTGGGGAAGCGGCCGGCATTCGCCCCAGCCCCGGCAGCCGTCGCTGTCGGCGATCCTGACCAGGACCAGCACGGCGCCGTCGCCCGGCGCTCCGGTGCTGCCCGACGCGAAGCGGAGCGCCGCGGTGACGGGCACTCGGATCGGGAAGACCTCGACCTCTCGAAGCGTGCTCACCCGGTGCGCAGCGTCCCGCCCACCTGGGCGTAGAAGGGGTCGTCGGGACCGATCTCGCCGCGTCGCACGACCCGCCCGGTCGCCGCCGACTTGTAGAGGCTGGACAGGAGCTCGAACGTCGGCCGGACCTCGTCGAGCCCTGCCGGTGGCAATGATCCCGCCTCCATCGCGTCGAGCAGCGTTGCCAGCTGGGCCTCGTGTCCGGCCGGGACGTCGTCGCCGAGGTCCGCCCAGCGAGCGGCCTCCGCCGGCGCAACGCCGGCGCGGGGCGTGTAGCGCCAGTGCTCGTTCGCGTAGCCGTAGAGGGTGCGCAGCTCCACCGTCGCCTGTTCGAAGTCGAAGCGCAGGTACGACTCCTGGCGCGGACAGAGCACCGAGTTGACGATGCTGCCCATGGCGCCTCGCGTGAAGCGAACCGAGGCCATCGAGGTGTCCTCGACCTCGATCTTCCGGTCCAGGGTTCCGACCATCGCGGCGACCTCCGCCCAGGAGCCGAACAGCCACAGGAAGAGATCCATCGCATGGATGCCGTGGCCCATCGAGACGCCGCCCAGCTCGTTGTCCCAGCCGCCGCGCCAGGGCACCGCGTAGTAGGCGTCGTCCCGGAACCAGGTCGTCTGGCAGACCCCGACCAGGAGCCGGCCCATCGCGCCCTCGTCGATCAGCCCCTTCAGGTGGCGGCCGGAGGAGCCGAAGCGCCACTGGAAGACGCTGCTGCAGAAGCGGCCGCTGCGCCGTTCGGCCTGCGCGATCCGGTCCAGGTCGGCGAGGCCGCCGCACAGCGGCTTCTCGGACCAGACCCAGGCGCCCGCGTCGAGCGCCGCGATCGCCTGCTCGGCGTGCAGGAACGGGGGCGTACAGAGGCAGACCACATCGGGACGCCGCGCCTGGAGCAACGTGCCCAGGTCGCGGTACCGATGGGGTACACGATGCTCGTCGCAGAAGGCCGCCAGGCGCTGCGGGTCGACGTCGGTCGCGGCCTCGAGCTGCACGCGCCCGGCGAGCGCACTGAGCGCCCGCGCGTGCGTCCTCGCGATTCCGCCGGTGCCGACGAGAGCCGCGCGCAGCATCCTGCCTACTCCTTCACCGCGCCGGCCGCGATGCCGGCGACGAAGTGGCGCTGGGCGAGCAGGAACGCGACGATCACCGGCACGACGGACAGCACGATCGCGGCCATCTCGTAGTTGACGGTCGGCGCGTACTGGGTGATGTACGCGAGGCCGACCTGCAGCGTGCGCATGTCGGGCGTCGGCGCGATGATGAGCGGCCAGAGCAGCTGGTCCCAACTCTGCAGGAACATGAGCAGGGCGAGGGTCGCGACGGCCGGCCGCGCCACCGGCAGGTAGACCTGGAAGAACACCCGCAGCTCACTCGCGCCGTCGATCAGGGCCGCCTCGCGCAGCTCGCCCGGGACCCCCTTGAAGAATTGCGTCATCATGAACGCGCCGAGCGCGCTGGCCAGGCCGGGCAGGATGATGCCGAGGTAGCTGTTCGAGAGCCCGTAGCCGTTGAACATGACGAAGAGGGGGATGATCCGCGACTGGTAGGGCACCATCAGCGTGGCCAGGATCAGGGCGAACCAGACCCGCTTGCCGAGGAAGCGGAGCTGGGCGAAGCAGTAGCCGGCGGCGCTGGAGACGAGGACCGCGACGACCATCGTGCTGACCGCGGTGATGATGCTGTTCAGGAACCAGCGCGCGATCGGCACCAGCTGGGCGACGCGCTGATAGGCGTCGAACGTCGCGTGGGCCGGCCAGAGGCGGGGGATGTTCGAGTAGATCTCGAGCGGGGACATCATCGAGCCGGCGAGCGTCCAGTAGAACGGGAAGAGGCAGATCAGCGCGGCCAGCAGGGCGACGACGTAGAGCGGCAGCCGCGAGAGCCCGCGACCGACCATTCGCCGCCGGCCGCGCGCGTCGTCGGCGACTCGTTGGTTCATCTCCACTACCTCGAGAGCCAGTCGTTGATCTTATTGTTGCAGAGGGAGAGCACGATCAGCATCACCAGCAAGACGGTCCCGATCGCCGAGCCGTAGCCGAATTGGAGCTGGACGAACGCCTCGCGGTAGAGCAGCTGGACGACCGAGATGGTGGCGTTGAGCGGGCCTCCGTTCGTCATCAGGTAGGGCTGGGTGAACACCTGCATCGCATTGATCGTCGCGATGCTGGCGACGAAGTAGAGAACCGGACGGAGGCTGGGCAGGGTCACGTGCCAGGCCACCCGGGGCCGGCTCGCCCCGTCGATCGAGGCCGCCTCGACGAGCTCTCGCGACACCCCCTGGAGCGCCGCCAGGTAGATCACCATGTAGTAGCCGAGGTCCTTCCAGACCGTGACCGCGATGACGACCGCCATCGCCTGCCGGCCGTCGGCGAAGAACGGCTGCTGCGGCAGATGGACGGCCGCCAGCACGTCGTTGGCCAGCCCCTGCGCACCGAACATGATCTGCCAGATCAGCGAGACGACGACCCAGGACGTGACGACAGGCAGGAAGATCGCGGTCCGCATCAGGGTGCGGCCCCAGAGGCGCTCGTTGAGGACGAGCGCGAGCAGCAGCGGCAGCACGACCTCGGCCGCGACCACGATCACGGTGTAGATCAGGGTGTTGCGGAGCGCGTCGTGGAAGGTCGTGTCGGTGAGCAGGTGAGCGTAGTTGGCGAGCCCGACGAAGATCACCTGGTTGCTGAGCCCGGCCTGGAAGAAGCTCAGATAGATCGAGTAGAGGAACGGGTAGGCGACGATCAGGAAGAAGTGGACGAGGAAGGGGGCGAGCAGGACGTAGGCCGGCCAGCTGCGGCGCAGGACCGTCGCCAGGCGCGGGCGCCGACGGGCGGGAGCCGCGAGGGTGCCGGGTACGCTCGCCATTGCTGAGGCTGGGCTACCGCTTGTAGAGACTGGGATTCTGCTGGACGCTGGTGTCGATCAGCTGCTGGACCTGTTGCTGAGTGGTCGTCAACTCCCCCTCGACGTTCGTGCGCTTGAGCAGGATCCGCTGCTGCATGTCGGCGAGCAGCTGATAGGCGTCGGAGTAGGCGGGCGAGATGCCGGAGACCCGGACCGGCACGTGAACGGTGGCCAGCGATTCCTTCCAGGACGGGTCCTTGGCCAGGGTCGCCGCCGTCCCCTTGCTCGCCGGCAGCGCCTGGTTGTTCGTGATGTCGGTCTCGGACAGGTTCAAGCTCTTGTCGACACCCCACTTCAGGTTCTGGCCCTGCTGCGAGGTCAGCCAGAGGATGAAGTCGAGCGCCTGCTTCGGATGCTTGCTCGTCGTGGGCACGGCCAGCGCGCTGCCGCCGACGTAGTTCTCCGCCTGATGGGATGCGTTCTCGGCCGGGATCGGCGCCGCCCCCCAGTTGGTGCTCGGGTCGTTGAGCTTGAGCTGCTGAACGAAGCTGGCGCTGAAGTCCATCGCCGCGCACTTGTGCGAGACCATCAGCTGCACCTGGTTCGCCGTCGTGATCTCCGAGGTGTTCATCCAGCCGTTCGCGGCCCACTCCTGCATGAACCCGTACGCATCCTTCATGCCCTGGTTGAGGAAGGTCGCCTTGGTCGGCAGCACGTCCTTGTCCCAGTAGGTGCCACCCGCCCCCCAGACCAGGGGCTGCGTCTTGGCCAGATTGTCGATCGGGGCGCAGATCGGCCAGCTGGTCGGGAACTTCTGCTTGAGCTGCTTGTTGTCCGCGCGCCACTCGTTCCAGTTCGTGGGCGCGTGCTTGATGCCCGCCTGCTGGAACATGGTCCCGTTGTAGACATAGCCGAACGGGTCGCTCTCGTAGGGCAGCGCCCAGACGCCGTTCGCGAAGTCGACCATGTTGGCCCCCTGCAGCTGGCTCAGCCGGCTGCGCACGGCGGGACCGTCGATCGTGCTCAGGTTCTCGCTGTCCTTCGCCGCCATCAGGTCGAACGGCGTCCGCGACACCTCGACCTTCGCGACGTCGATCGTGGTGTGGGCCTTCAGGTTGAAGATCAGGTTCGCGATCGCGTCGGTGTCGCTCGGCCCGGAGAGCGAGGTGCTGGACAGGTACTGGATCGTGATGTTCGGATGCAGCGTCTCGTACTTCTTGACGAGCGCCTGCTCGACCGGATCGGCACTCCTCGCGTTGAAGTAGACGAGCTTGATCGGAGGGCCGGAGCTCCCCGCTGTTGAGCCACCGGTCGCGGGGCCTCCGCCGCAGGCGCTGACGATGAGCGCCCCGATCGCGACGACGAGCAGGAGCCTCGTTCGCCACGCCGTCCAGTCACGACACGCTCGGATCGACGGAGTCATACCTGTCACCTCCGAACCGTTCCTGGTCTAGGCTTTGGTAAGCCCTTTCCCACGGCCGAGAATCCTAACCGGCCGGCGAGGGGGGTGTCAACGGTGGGGGCGTCGCCGACCGGCGCGGCTGGGAATGAAGGAGGTGTGTGCGATGGCGCAGAGTGGACGCCGGATCGTCGTCGTCGGGGGCGGCAGCGTCACCTGGACGCCGCGGCTGATGTGCGATTTCCTGCTCGCGCCGGATCTCGCCGATTCGACCTTCGTGCTGTTCGACGTCGACGGCGAGGCCGCCCAGCTCGCAACCGCCTTCTGCTCGGCGCTCGCTCGCTCGCTCGGCGTGGGGGCGACGTTCTTGCCGTCGACCGAGCGGGAGCGGGCGCTGGAGGGCGCCGACGCGGTCGTCGTCGCGGTCGCGGTCGGGGGGCTCGACGCGATGGCCCACGACCTCGAGATCCCGGAGCAACACCGGATCTACCACACGGTCGGCGACACCGCCGGCCCGGGAGGCTGGAGCCGGCTGCTCCGCAACTTCGACGCCTTCTGTGAGCTGGGACACGCGATCGACCAGCTGGCCCCGCAGGCGATCGTGCTCAACTACACGAACCCGCTCGCGATGCTGACGTCGGTGCTCGCTCGCACGACGAAGGCCCCCGTCGTCGGCCTCTGCCACGGCGTCTACGAGAGCCGGGACTTCCTCGCCAGCGTCTACGGCACGCCGAAGGACGCGGTGTCGATGCGCTATGGCGGACTCAATCACTTCTTCTGGGTGCCGGAAGCGAAGGTCGGCGGGGTCGACGCGGTCGCCGACCTCCGTTCCAGGCTGGCGACCCAGACGCTCGACGAGCTGGAGCCGGCCCGGGCGGCCGACCCCCTTGGCTTCCACTCCGATCGCGCGGTCGCGACCGAGCTGTTCCGGCTCACCGGTGTCCTGCCCTACATCGGCGACCGGCACACCTGCGAATTCCTCCCCTGGTACCTGACCGACCCGGCTCGCATGGCGCGCTACCGGTTGCAGCGGACCTCGATCGAGCAGCGTTGGGCGCGCCGCCGGGAGCTCACCGACGAGGTGCGCCGGGTGACCGCCGACGGCATCCCCTCGGAGTGGGCGCACGCGAGCGGAGAGGCGGCCGCCGAGATCGTGCGCGCTTACACCGGAGGCGGCGACTTCGTCGACATCGGCAACCTGCCGAACGAGGGGCAGATCGAGAACCTGCCGCGCGGCGTGCCGGTCGAGACGGCGGTTCGCTTCGACCAGAACGGCGTCGCACCGTTCGCGTTCGGGTCGCTCCCCGATCCCGTCGTGCCGCTCGTCGAGCCGGTGGCCCGCGC
>JBAPVZ010000011.1:0-2638 GCA_049283435.1 Candidatus Dormiibacterota bacterium | reverse complement strand
GGCAAGGGTCGTGAAACGAGTGCTGATCATCTGACGATCATGTGCGATCTGCTCGCACTCCGCGCCACGCTCATCTCCTCCCCACCCGCCGCCGAGGTGGAGGTCACCGGTCCCGTGCCCCGCGAGTCGTCAGTGCGCGAGGATGCGGATCTGTGTCCAGGGGTAATCCTGCAGCCCGTTCGACCCGGCCCCCTTGACATAGGGCTGGATCAGGTAAGGCTCCTTCGGGTAGTACAGCTCGGCCGCGTACTGGTTCTGGACGAGCATGCGACCGGCCTTCTGGTACTGATTCACCACCTGGTCGACCGGCTTCTGGTTGGCCGCCTCGACGATCTTGTCCATCGCCGGATCGCAGTACCCCGTCCAGTTGTTCGTGCACTCGAAGTTGTTCGTGAACCAGTCCTGCGGGTCGTCATAGCTCGTGCTCCAGTCGTTGCGACCGAGTGCAACCTGATGCGAGCTCAGATCCGAGAGCCAGGTCTGCGTATCCGTCGGATAGAGCTGCAGGTTGACGCCGAGGCTCTGGCGCAGCTGCGCCTGCACGTTCTGCCAGATGGTGTCGTTCTGCGGGCTCGTGTTGTACTCGATGCGCAGGTTCCGCACCTTCGAACCGTCGGGATCCCACTTGCGGTACTCGGCCTTCGCCTTCGACGGATCGCCGCCGGCCGGCGCCCAGCGATCCTGGCCGGCGCCGAGCGAGCCGCGCAGACCGGGCGCGATGTAGCCGCCGGTCGCCGGGCTGCAGGTGAGCCCGCGCGCGCAGCCGACGTTCGCGAGCTCGGTGCGATTGATCGCGAGCGAGAACGCCTGCCGGCCGGGCAGACCCTGGTCGCTCGCGAGACCGGCGGTCGGCTGCCCCGGCTGGAGACCGGGTTCCGCTGCGAACGGGCTCTGGCCGGTGAAGCCGTAGCTCATCCAGATCGTCGCCGCGCCCTGGTAGAGGTGCAGCTGCGAGCGTTTCGTCGGATCGCTCTGGTAGCGCAGGATGTCCGATGCCGATGGTGGCTGATCGAGCTCGCCGACGATGTCGTAGCCCCCGACCTCGTACTTCTTGACCGCGGAGGAGCCCTCGACCCCGAGGTCCAGATGGACGTGGGTGAGGGTGCCCGTCGAGCCACCCCACCAGTGGGCCACCGGCGCGAAGTCGAGCGACACGTTGGGACGATAGCTCGTGAGCCGGAAGGGGCCGATGCCGATCGCGGTCGCCGGGTTGGACCACCAGCTCTGGCCGGCGCCGGCGACGATGCGCTGGTCGACGAGCATGGCCGGCCAGTTCGCGATCTCGTCGAGCCAGTACCCAGCCGGTGCCTGCAGCCTGGCGACGACCGTGTGCGGGTCGGGTGCGGTCAGGCCGGCCAGCGTCTTCGCGTGTCCGGCCGCGACGTCCTGGTAGCCGGCGACCGGCTGGAAGATCGCGGCGTACGCGTCCTGCGCGGCCGCCGTGCGGTTCCAGCTGAAGAGGACGTCGCCGGACGTCAGCGGGTCACCGTTCGAGAACCGCGCGTCGGGGCGCAGGTGGAACGTGTACGTCAGCCCGTCGGCCGAGATCGCCGGCATCGCGCTGGCCGCGTAGGGAACGACGCGGTGCTGCTGGTCGAACTTCAGCACGCCGCCGAAGATCTGCTCCGAGATGCCGATGTCGCCGCTGCCGTCGACGTGCGCCGGGTCGAGCGAAGCGACGGAATAGCCGGCCAGCATCGGCAGCCGCAGCGTCTGATCGGCGGCGAGCCGGGTCGTCGTCTGCGTCGCCCCACCGCCGCAGGCGACGGCGAGCAGCAGCACCGCGATCCAGAGTGGCAGCACGCGCACCCACGGCATTCGTCTCGACATTGGCGACACATCCCTCCCCTCGCACGCACCGATCCCCGCGAGCGCGCCGACTCTCGGCATCGTAGACCTTCGGGCAACGACCCCGACGAGGCGTGGCGACCGCCGGCCGCGGGCTGCGCATCGGCGCCGCGCCGGTCCTCGGGTCGGTGACGTTCCGAGACCGACCCCGTTGCGTCGCGGGCAGCACGAGTGCGAGTGTGCGTTGCATGGAAGTGACCCACGACGGTGAGCAGGAAGCGCTGTCCAGATTCCACGATCTGTTCCCGCGGCTGGGGAGCGTTGCCTTCCTGAACCACGCGGCGGCGTCGCCGATCCCGGACCCGGTGCGTCAGGCGATGACCGAGGCGACCGATCGGCTGGCATCGGCGGATCGGCCGGACGCGCTGGCGATGGCCGACGCGCTTCGCGAGAAGATCGCCGCGCTCGTCAACTGCGAGCCCGGCGGCGTCGCGATGACGCGGTCGACGGCGCACGGCATGAGCCTGATCGCCGGTGGCCTGCGGTGGCGGCCGGGCGACAACGTCGTCGTCGCCGAGGGCGACTATCCGGCCACCGTCTACCCATGGATGTCCCTGCGTGAGCGCGGCGTCGAGCTGCGCATGGCGCGACACAGCGATGCCGCGGCCATCCTGGCACTCGCCGACGCGCACACGCGGGTCGTGTGTGTGAACCACGTGCAGTTCACGTCCGGGCATCGCCTCGACGTGGAGCAGCTCGGCAGGGAGTGTCGCGGGCGCGGGGTCCTCCTCTGCGTCGACGTCATGCAGAGTCTCGGTGCGGTGACGGTCGACGTGCGCGCGATGCAGGC
>JBAPVZ010000010.1:0-1906 GCA_049283435.1 Candidatus Dormiibacterota bacterium | reverse complement strand
GTTCACGAGGGCCGCTTCGTGGTGCGCGAGAACGCGAAGGGCCAGGCCGAGGTCATCCGGCCCGACGGTGTCCTCTACGGCACCGTCGCCCGCCACCGCTGGCGGCGACTCACCAAGGACGGACCCTGACCGCAATCCGAGGCGCTTGGCAGCAGTGCGTCACCGTTCCAAGCCGGCCGCGGAGCTGCCCGGCGGCTCTAGACTCGGCAGTATGGCTACAGCCCAGTTCGGAGTCTTCGGTCTCGCCGTCATGGGCCAGAACCTGGCTCGCAACATCGCGAGCCGGGACGTCTCCGTCGCGCTCTACAATCGGACCGCCGCGCGCACCGACCGCATGGTCGAGCAGTTCGGCTCGGAGGGGACGTTCGTGTCCTCCCACGACGTCGCGGGGTTCGTCAAGTCGATCGATCGGCCGCGCTCGATCATGGTCATGGTCAAGGCCGGCGACCCGGTCGATGGCGCGATCCAGGAGCTCCTGCCGCACCTGGCGCCCGGCGACCTGGTGATCGACGGCGGCAACTCGTTCTTCCAGGACACCCGCCGCCGCGCGAAGGAGGTCGAGGCGAAGGGCTTCCGCTACCTGGGCACCGGCGTCTCAGGCGGGGAGGAGGGGGCGCTTCTAGGCCCCAGCATCATGCCGGGCGGCACCCAGGATGGCTACGACGAGGTCGAGCAGATCTTTCGCTCCATCGCGGCGCAGGTGGACGGGACGCCATGCGTCACCTTCATCGGCAGCGACGGCGCCGGCCACTACGTGAAGATGGTGCACAACGGAATCGAGTACGCCGACATCCAGCTCATCGCCGAGGCCTACGACCTCCTCGGCTCCGCACTCGGGCTGAGCGCCGCAGAGCAAGCCGAGATCTTTCGCACCTGGAACCAGGGCGACCTCGACTCCTACCTGATCCAGATCACGGCCGAAGTGCTGGCCAAGGTCGACGGGGCGACCGGCAAACCGCTGGTCGACGTCATCCTCGACGAGGCCGAGCAGAAGGGGACCGGGAAGTGGACGTCGCAGAACGCGCTCGACGTCGGGATCCCGGTCACAGCGATCACGGAGGCGGTGTTCGCGCGCTTCCTGTCGGCGCAGCGTGACCGCCGCACGGAGGCGTCCGGCGTGCTGTCGGGTCCCACCGGCCAGGCCTCGTCCTCTCTCGTCGACGACGTGCGCGACGCGCTCTATGCCTCGAAGGTCGTCGCTTACGCGCAGGGCTTCGAGCAGCTGAGTGCTGCCGCCCGCGAGTTTGGCTGGGACCTCGACCTGGGCGCGATCTCGACGATCTGGCGCGGCGGCTGCATCATCCGGGCGCAGTTCCTGAACCGCATCAAGGAGGCGTACGACGAGCGCCCAGATCTGCCGAGCCTGCTCATCGCGCCCTACTTCGTCGAAGCGGTGGAGCATGGGCAGGAGGCGTGGCGCCGCGTCGTGCGGACCGCGATCGACGTCGGCGTCCCGGTCCCCGCCTTCAGCTCGGCGCTCGCCTACTACGACGGCTATCGCCGGCAGCGGGGCCCGGCGAACCTGATCCAGGGCCTGCGCGACTACTTCGGCGCGCACACCTACCGGCGCCTCGACCGGCCCGGCTCGTTCCACACCCGGTGGGGCCAGGACGGGACCGAGGTGGAGGCCTGATCCCGGCGAGACTCCACCCACTCGATCTCTCAGGGGCTGCGCTCGATGTGGCCCTGACCGAACGCGGCCCCGGGCATGACCGCCATCCGGAGCAAGGTAGACTTACCAATCCGGTGACGCGCTGAGCCGCCCGAGCCGGCTAGTGCTCCGCCGCGGAGAGGTCGCCTAGTCCGGTCGAGGGCGCGGCACTGGAAATGCCGTAAGCGGGCAACTGCTTCGAGGGTTCGAATCCCTCCCTCTCCGCCATGTTTTGAACGCGACTCGGCCGCCAGC
>JBAPVZ010000009.1:0-5511 GCA_049283435.1 Candidatus Dormiibacterota bacterium | reverse complement strand
CTCGTCTGCGCGAGCCCCCGGCTGCCGCCGCGGCGCGAGAGCGCGCGGCAGCCCGAGAGCGCTTGGATGAGGCCAAAACGATCGACTCCAGATGAGCGTGCTCGCCGGCCACCGCCGGAGTTCCGGGGCCGGTGCCCACGCGTGGCGGACGTGCCCGTAAGATACAGGGGACCTTTCTGGCCCCGCCGGGAGACATCTGCGCGCCCGCCTGCCGGTCGCGGAGATGCAGGAAAGAGCGGGGTCATATCCCACAGAGAGGAGTGAGTGCATGCCCGCGAGGGACTACGAGATCCTGTACATCGTCAAGCCCGACCTCGACGACGAGGCGGTGGCGGAGGCGGTGAAGTCGGTCGACGCGCTGATCGTCAGCTTCGGCGGCACGTCGCAGAAGACCGACGTCTGGGGCCGGCGCAAGCTCGCCTACGAGGTGCAGCATCTGCGCGAAGGCCATTACATCCTGACCGACTTCCAGTTCGACCCCGATCGGGTCCCCGAGCTGGAAGGCGCGCTGCGCATCTCGGACACGGTCTTCCGCCACCTGATCACGCGCAAGCCGGAGAGGACGCAACGCGGCAAGCGGCCGGTGGCGGCGGCACCGGCTGCCGAGCCCACCGCGGCGGCGACGGACGAGATCGAGGAGCCGACCGCAGCAGCGGCAGAGCCGGCGGTCGAGCCCACCGCGGCAGCGCCGGAGCCCGAGAGCGAACCCACCCCGGCGGCGACAGAGCCGGAGACCGAGCCCACCGCAGCAGCGGCAGAGCCGGCGGACGAGCCCACCGCGGCAGCGTCCGAGCCGGAGAGCGAGCCCACCACGGCAGGCGAGGAGAGCGAGGAGACCGCGGCGGCCGCCTCGCCGAGGAGCGAGTAGCCAGATGGCAGGCAGCCTGAACAAGGTCATGCTGATCGGCCGGCTCACGCGCGATCCCGAGATGCGCTACACGCCGAGCGGCCAGCCGGTGACGTCCTTCGGCCTGGCGACGAACCGCTACTCGTCGGGCGGGGACAGCGGCGAGCGGCGCGAGATGACCGATTTCCACGACGTCGTCGCCTGGAACATCGGGCGCCGCAACCTGGCCGAGGTCGTCGCCCAGTTCACGAAGAAAGGTGCGCTCGTCTACGTCGAAGGCCGGCTCCAGACACGCAGCTGGGACGGGCAGGACGGGCAGAAGCGATACCGGACCGAGGTCGTCGCGACCGACGTTCAGTTCCTGGACTCGCGCAGCGACTCCGACGGCGGTGGCTACCAGCGCGGCGGCGGTCAGGGCACCTACCAGCAGCCCGGCGAGTACGCACCGCAGCCCGGCGCGCCGGCCCCGCAGGGCGGGTCAGGCGCACCGCCGCCGGCGTCCGGCGGCAGCGCCCGCAACGAGCCCGCCGTCCAGGACGTCGACCCGGACGACATCCCCTTCTGACGTCGCCCGAATTTCTCCATCCCCAAAACTCCGCCGGCCCCGTTCGCCGGGGCCCCTACATGTGAGGAGACCGACCCATGGCAGTTCGTTCTGATCGTGGCCCGAGGCGGCGATCCCACCGCAAGGTCTGCGCGTTCTGTGTCGAGAGGATCGACTACATCGACTACAAGGAAGTGAGCCGGCTGCGCCGCTATCTCTCGGAGCGCGCGAAGATTCTTCCCCGGCGCGTCACCGGCACCTGTGCCCGGCATCAGCGCGTGCTCACGTCGGCGCTGAAGCGAGCCCGGCACATCGCGCTGCTCCCCTACACGACCGACTTGCTTCGCTAGGCCGGCAGTGATCTTCCAGCCCCAGCTCCGCATCCCCGGTCCCACGCCGCTCCCCGAGCGGGTCGTGCGGTCGGCCGCCCGGCCGATGGTCGATCACCGCGGTCCCGACTTCAAGCTCGTCGTCGAAGAGGTCGTCGCCGGTGTCCGGGGTGTCTTCGGCACCGAGCACGACCTGCTGATCTACACCTCGTCGGGGTCCGGCGGTCTCGAGTCGGCGGTCGCCAACCTGGTGTCACCGGGCGACCAGGTCGTCGCCTGCGTCGCCGGCAACTTCGGCGAGCGGTTCGCCGCGATCGCGGACGCCTACGGCTGCGACGTCGTGCGGCTCGAGGTGGAGTGGGGCGAGCCGGTCGAGCCGGTCGATCTGCGCGTCACGCTGCGGGCGCATCCGGACACCAGGCTCGTGCTGCTGACGCACAACGAGACCTCGACCGGTCTCACCAACCCGCTCGCGGAGCTGGCGCGGGTCGTCCACGAGGCGGGGTGCCTGCTCGCCGTCGACGGGGTCAGCTCGGTCGGCTCGATGCCGATCGACGTCGATGCGAACGGGATCGACGTCGCCGTGACGGGTAGCCAGAAGGGGTTCATGGCGCCGCCCGGCGTCTGCTTCCTGACGGTCAGCCCCGGCGCGTGGGAGGCGAACGCAGCCGCGAAGGCCCCGCGCGCCTACTTCGACTGGGGTCCCACCGCGAAGGCGGTGAAGGAGGGCGCGACGCCCTACACCCCCGCCATCAGCGTGCTCTACGCAGTCCAGGAAGGGCTCCGGATGATGGCCGAGGAGGGCCTGCACGAGGTCTACGCGCGGCATCGTCGAATCGCGGACGGCGTCGCCGCCGGGCTCCAGGCGATGGGCTTCCAACTCTTCGCGGCGGAAGGCTACCGCTCGGCCGTCGTGACGGCAGCGATCCCGCCGGACGGGCTGCCTGCCGACCGCTACCGCAAGCTGCTGCGTGAGCGCTACGGGGTCGTGCTCGGCGGCGGCCAGGGCAAGATGGCGGGCAGGATGGTCCGGGTCGGACACCTGGGTGCGGTCGCCGAGGGCGACATGGTGCAGGTGCTCTGGGCGATGGAGCAGGTGCTGGAGGAGCTCGACGTGCGGCCGAACGAAGGCCGCGGCGTCGTCGCCCTGAGCGAGCACCTGCGGGACGCCTCGCAGCCGGTCGCGATCGGGTAGCGGCGTGCTGCGCTCCCGGCCGTCTCTGCCGTCCGCGTCCGGTGCCGCCGCGCGTGGCTGACGTCCGAGCGTTTCGGGCGCTCCGCTATGCGGGGCCGCTGGACACCGTCCTCTCCCCGCCCTACGACGTGCTCACCGAGCAGCAGGTGGCCGCGCTGCGGGCTGCCTGCCCGCACTGCGCCGTCCGCCTGACCCGGCCCGGTAGTGACTACGCGGGGGCGGCGACGGAGCTCGAGCAGTGGATCGCCGAGGGCGTGCTCATCGAGGAGCAGCGCCCGGTCATGTACCTCCACGAGACGCGCCTCGCGGAGGCGGAGCCTCGGCGCCGGCTGGACCTGATCGCGGCGCTGCGGGTCGAGCCGTACGAGAGCGGAGCCGTGGTGCCGCACGAGCGCACCCATCAGGGCCCGAAAGAGGACCGGCTGGCACTCTTCCGCGCGACCCGCGCGAGTCTGGAGCCGCTCTGGTTCCTGGCTGAGGACCTGCGCGGCCTCCTCGCCGGCGCACCGGCGCCCAGCGAGGTTCGCGAGTTCGCCTTCGAGGGCCAGCAGCATGTGCTGCGGACGATCGACGACCCCGCGTGGCAGGCGCGCGTGCACGCGTTCTTCGCCCGCCGGCCTGTGCTCATCGCCGACGGTCACCACCGCTACGAGACGATGCTCGCGTACGCGAAGGAGCGGGGCGGTGCGGACGACGCGGCGTCCCATTTCACGCTCGCGCTGCTCACCGATCTTGCCGATCCCGGCCTGCAGGTCGTCGCCACGCACCGCGTGCTCACCGGTGGCGTGCCGGTGACCGGCGGTGAGCCGGCCGATTCGCTGACGGAGGTGCTGCAGCGCGTCGAGCACGACGTCGCTGCCGGCTACTACCGCGACGGGCGGTTCCAGGTGCTGCCGCTGGAGGGTCGCGTCGCCGCGCTCGAGCTGCACCGGCAGGTGATCGACAACCTGCTCGGCAAGCGCGACCCCGAACAGCACCTGGCCTACACGCGGGATGCGGAGGAAGCCGTGCGCAGCGTCGACGAAGGGCGTGGGGACGCTGCCTTCTTTCTCGGGCCGCCCGATCTGGAGGCGGTCCTGGCGGCGGCCCGTGAGGGCACGACGATGCCCCAGAAGACGACCTACTTCGCACCGAAGCCACCGACCGGCATGGCCTTCCTCCGGTTGATCGACGACCGGCTCCTATGATGCAGGAGAGGTACCGGGTGCCGTTCGGCGTCGGTCACCTACATCAATAGGAACGAGGTCCGAAGACACCAGATGCCGATCTATGGCTACCGATGCGCGAACTGTGGGCATGAGTTCGAGGTGCAGCAGTCCATGTCCGCCGCGCCGCTGACCGTCTGCGAGGTGTGCGGCGGGCGGCTGGCGAAGAAGCTCTACCCGGTCGGCGTGCAGTTCAAGGGCAGCGGGTTCTACACGACTGACTACAAGCGCTCCGGCAGCGATTCGAAGAAGGAGAAGGCGGCGGAGACGTCGACTTCGAGCGAGAAGAAGACGGCGGCCTCGAGCGAGGGTTCGTCCGCCGCTCGCGACAGCGGCGGCAACCGCGACAGCGGTGGCAAGAGCGACAGCGGTGGCAAGAGCGACAGCAGCGGCAAGAGCGACAGCAGCGGCAACCGCGGCAGTGCCGGCAAGAACGAGGGCGCCGGCAAGAGCGACAGCAACGGCCGATCGAAGGCCCCGGCGTCGAGCTCGAACAGCGATTGATCAGCGGGAAGCGCAGATGCCGGATGCCGTGACGCCCGTCAGCGATGCCGAGTTCGACCAGACGGTGATGGCGTCGTCGCGACCCGTGCTCGTCGACTTCTGGGCCACCTGGTGCGCCCCGTGCCGCATGCTCGCCCCCGTGATCGAAGACCTGGCCGCCGAGTTCGGTGACCAGGTGGTCGTCCGCACGATGGACGTCGAGGCGAACCCGGCGACGCAAGGCCGGCTCGGGATCATGTCGATGCCGACCGTCATGATCTTCAAGGACGGCCAGCCCTGCGATCGCATCGTGGGCTACAAGGCGAGCATCAAGCGAGAGCTCCGGGCGCGCCTGCAGGAGCTCGTCTAGACCGTGGTCAGGGTGAGCGCCGGCCGGTGAACCCGTTCTTCGACCATCTCGCCGGTCTGCTGACGGATGAGGCGCGTGCGCTCGGTCACCCGCTCGAGCCGGCTACGCTCGGCGGAGACACCTCGCGTGCGCTGCTCGACCTCACTCGGGCCATCGCGCACGGTCATGAGCGCCGGTTCGGCCCGCTCGGCGCCTACCTGGTCGGCATCCTCGTCGGTCAGCTCCGCGCCGGCGGCGCCGACCTCGACGACGCGACCGCGGCGGCGCTCGTGGATCGCGTGGCGGCGAGACTGGGAGCACCGAGCCAGGAAGAGCCGCCACAGCCGTAGGGAGAGCAGCCGGTGGCGACCGCACAGGGCGGCCGTGTCGGCGGACGGGCCGTAGCCGCGTGTCGGGACAGTCGCGGTCACCCTCATAACGACCCGCCAGCGCCGGCAAAACCGGTACCCACGGTGTAACTACCGACTATCACAGTTTGACAGGCGTGCTCCTATACTTCGCAACGGCTGGCGAGACGCGGGAGCACTCTGTACAAAGG
>JBAPVZ010000008.1:0-1750 GCA_049283435.1 Candidatus Dormiibacterota bacterium | reverse complement strand
CCTCGACGGTGAGCCCGGCCGCCGCCGCCGCTGCGAGCAGGGCCGTTCGGTGGTCCTCCCCCAGGCGGCTCACCAGTCCCTGCCCGTGCTCCTGGGCGAGCCGTACGGTGAGCTGCGCCGCCTCTTCCGGCCGCTTGCCCTCGGCGAGCACGACCTCGGGCAGCCCTCGCCGGCGCTCACGGGCGACGTCGAGCTGCGCGGCGCCCGCCAGCTCCTCCAGCTGATCGCGGCGCAACTCCGCGATCGCCTCCGACTCGTCGAGCTCGCCGGCGACGAGGCGACGCAGGATCTCACGCATCGACGCCACCATCGACGCCACCTCGGACCGACACCCAGAGCTGTCGGGCGCGCGGGCCATCGAACTCGCAGAGGAAGACGCGCTGCCAGCGGCCGAGCCGCAGGGCACCCGCCTCGACCGGCAAGGTCACGCTCGCGCCGACCAGGATCGACTTCAGGTGGGCGTCCGAATTCCCTTCGGCGTGGCGCCAACCGGCGTGTTCGGGGACGAGCTCGCGCAGGTGGCCGAGCACGTCGGTCTGCACGTCCGGATCAAAGCCCTCGTTGACCATCACCCCGCAGGTCGTGTGGGGCGAGAACACGAGGCAGATTCCCTCGCGTACCTCGCCCCGCGCGATCTCAGCGGCGACGCGGTCGGTGACGTCGCGCAGCTCCTCGCGCTGACCGGTCGCGAGCTCGAGCCTGTGCACCATCCGATCGATTCTATCGGCGCGGCCGGCCGGGGGGCCCGGCGTAGCATCGAGATCGATGACGATCCTCGACTTCATCCGGGACCGCGCTCGCTACTACAACTGCCCGGCCTGCGGGCGCAGCCTCAAAGGCTGCGACCTTCGCATGCTGAAGCAGATCGAGGACCGCTACACCGTGCAGGTGACCTGTGCGGCGTGCCGGGTTCAATTCGTCGTCATCCTCGCCGTGCAGGGTGACGGCATCGACCTCGACGACGAGGAGACCGCTGCCGCGGAGGCCGAGGCGGAGGCCGAGGCATTGCTCGCGGCGCCCGAGGTCGATCCGATCGCCGTCGACGAGGTCCTGGACGTCCACCTCCTGCTGCGTGACTTCGAGGGCAGCCTGCTCGACCTGCTCGCGAAGGACGACGCGTAGCGGCCACGCGTCCGGCTGTGCTGCCGCGCGTCTACCTCGACGATCTGGGGAGCGCGCCAATGCTCGATCACGCGCGCGCGGCGCGGGCGGGCGCGCCGGCCGGCAACCCGCAGAGCATCCATCGGGAGGGACGGGCGGCGCGGGCGGCGCTGGACGGGGCCCGGGACGCGGCCGCCGCGGCCCTCGGCGTCGACGCGCCTGATCTCGTCTTCTGCGGCTCCGGCACCGAGGCGGTGAACCTGGCGCTGCTCGGGGCCGCCAGACGGCTGCCACCGGGCCGGTCGTTCGTGACCTGGGAGGTGGAGCATCCGGCCGTGCTCGGGGCCGCGCGCCGGCTCCAGCTGGAGGGGGTGCCGGTCGTCGTCCTCGGTGTCGATGCCGGTTGCCGGCCGGATGTCGCGGCCATCCCGGACGACGCGGGGCTCGTCTCGACCTCGGTCGCGAACAGCGAGGTCGGGACGCTGCAGCCGGTCGCCGAGATCGCGGCCCGGGCGGCCGGCCTCGGCGCCCTGCTCCACGTCGACTGCTGTCAGGGGGCACGCTGGCTGCGCCCGCCGGTCGATCGCTGCGACCTGGCCTCGTTCAGCGGTCACAAGCTCGGCGCCGGTGCCGGCGGACTGCTCTACGC
>JBAPVZ010000007.1:0-6902 GCA_049283435.1 Candidatus Dormiibacterota bacterium | reverse complement strand
GCACAGGATCAATCCGCCGTGGAAGTACTCGCGCTGCACACGGCGGTCTGTTTCGGTGACCGCACGGTGGCCGACCGGCTCGCCCTGCTGGCCACCCAGGTCGACGGTCCCCGCGCCGGTGCGGCGGCCACACACGCCGCCGCCCTGGTCGCCGACAACGGCGCGGCGCTGCACACGGCCTCGGTCCAACTCGAACAGATGGGCGCGCTGCTGCTAGCCGCCGACGCCGCCGCCCAGGCCGCCACCGCATACGCCCGGCAGGACCTTCGGGGCTCCGCCCAGGCCGCCACTACCCGCGCCCACGGGCTGGCGCAGGCCTATGAAGGCGGCCGCACCCCTGCGCTGGCCGCGCTGGCCGCGCCGCTGCCGCTGACCAGCCGGGAACGGGAGATCGTCACCCTGGCCGCCGGCGGGCTGTCCAACCGCCAGATCGCCGACCGGCTGGTCGTCTCAGTCCGCACCGTCGAGGGCCACCTCTACCGGGCCTGCGCGAAACTCGGCACCTCCGACCGCACCGAGCTGGCCGCGCTGCTTCGCCGCGACTGAATGCCGCCTGCGTACCACATCCTCGCCCGTCCGAGTAGGCGATTACTCGCATCGCCGCCACCTGTCGCGCGCACCCTGGTTCTCGTCGAAGTCCACCAGGAGAAGGGGACGATCCCCATGACCACGTACCAACGGCCAAACCACCGTCCGGGCAGGCCGAATGCTTACGTCCTGCTCGATCGCGCCTGGGCCGAGCGTCTCGGCGTGCAGCGGACAGGCGGTGTGTACCGCATCGGACGACTGGACCTCGCTGATCGGCTGGCCCGACTCAACGAAACCGCCCTCGCCCGTAAGGGTCACTCGCATGTCGTCGGATTTTACGAGACCGACGCATTCCTCGTGACCTCTGTGCGCGACTTCCTCGCGTCGAGCCTCGTCAACGACGATGCGGCCATCGTCGTTGCCACCGGCTCCCACCGGGATTCGTTCGGCCGCGCCCTCATGAAAGAGGGTATCGACATAGCTGTGGCCCAGCGATGCGGCCGGTACATCGCACTCGACGCGGCCGACGTGTTGTCGACCTTCATGGTGGAATCCATGCCGGACGCGGCGCGCTTCGAAGCCACCATGGGCAAGCTCATTTCTCGAGCGACAGAGGGACCGCGCGAGGTGCGGATCTACGGTGAAATGGTCGCGGTGCTGTGGGACCAGGGCAACGTCGCCGCTGCCATCGCATAAGAGGACCTCTGGAACGACCTCGCCACACGCCACCCGTTCTCGCTGTTCTGCGCGTACCCGCTCAGCGCCTTCAATACAGCCGCGAGCACAGAACCATTTCGGAAGATCTGCGCGCTGCACTCGAGGGTGATCTCGACTATGCGTTTATTCGGGATTTACCTCAGATCGTGATAACGGCCATGAGAGGAGCCCTAGCCATGCGGACTGCCAGTGCCCACGAAATTTCCTCGGACATATTGAGGGTTCTCATGCAGCACCAGCGACTGGCCCGGGAGGTAACCTGTACCGCGCACCCCTGCGGCAGCTGCCTGGATGCCCACCGGGAGCGGGTCGCCCGATTCGTCGCGCGAGGCGTCCCTGTCGATTTCGTACTTCCCGCATTTCCCGGCAGTCGCCGAACAAGTCGAAGGTGATCGGTGTCGTCCCAGACCTGGCAGAACAGCTCTCGTTGAATTTCCTTCGTACGATCTGTCATCGACTTCAAGGAATCTACGCCCCGGGGGCTCGGATCATCATCTGTGCCGACGGCCACGTGTTCAGCGATCTCGTACATATTCCCGACTCGGATATCGTTTCCTATCAGGCCAAGTTGACAGTAATGGTGGGCGAAACCGGCCCAGGAACATTGGGCGTGTTCGGCCTTGATCGCGAGTACGGAGGACGCGCATATGAGAAGATGCGCCTGCTGCTGATGGAGCACTATGGTGACGATGTTGAAGAGCTCAAACAGCAAGTGCGGGGAGGAGGAGACTTACTCACATTGTACCGCGGTATCACGAGATTCCTCCTCGATGACGCCGACGGGCCCGACCCCAAGAAGAGTCGTGCCGCCCTCCAGCGAGAGTGTCGCGAGCGCGCCTATGGTGTCATTCAGCGGAGTAGGGCGTGGGGAAGACTGATTGCGGAACGTTTTCCAGAAGCTGTGCGACTGTCTATTCATCCGCAACCCTGCGGGTCGGACAAGCTCGGCATCAAGCTTCTTGAGGCGTCGGATAACTGGATCACCCCCTGGCACGGCGTGGCAGTCGAGGTCGGGGACCGGTTCGTCCTCATGAAGCGATACCACGCAGAAGCGCTGGGCGCCGATCTCGTGTACCTTCACGGCAGACCATCACACTATGTTGCGAGGCAGCCGCACATTTCTTCACGCAGCTCGTCAGCCCTCGTCGCTTAAAAAGGATCGTAGGCCCCGCCGACTTCGAGAGGAGAGTATCGTGAAACTGTGGCCCACTGATCTGTCCAGCCAGTTCAACGTGGAAGTCGTCTTTCCCTTCGGCGTCATGATACGTCCGACTGGAGCCGAGGCGCAGGTAACGGAAATTCCGATTCCGGCTGCTCGGGACCTGGTGCGCAAGTATCATCTCCTCATATTTCGTGGCTTCACCGCCTCGGCGGATTCGGAAGAGCTGGCGCGGTACGCAACATCGTGGAGCCAGCTTCTTAACTGGTCCTTCGGGACCGTGCTTGATCTGGTCGAGCACGAACGTCCTGCCGATCACATCTTTGACAGTACCGGAGTGTCGTTTCACTGGGACGGCATGTTCGTTGATCAGATCCCGGAGTTCCAGATCTTCCAGTGCATCAAGGCTCTGGGCGATGAGCAGGGTGGACGGACCATCTTCTGCGACACAACCCGAGTACTCGACGACGCCGACGCTCCGACTCGTAAGCTGTGGGAGAACGTGGTTCTCACCTACCGGGTCACCAAGGAGTCTCACTACGGCGGTACGGCGGTGTCCCCACTGGTTGTCGAACACCCGACCAGAGGATTCCCGACGATTCGCTATCTGGAGCCGATTCCTGAGGACATCAGTTACGTCAACCGCCCGCGGGTGAAGTTCCATGACGTGGCGGATGAGCATGTCGCCGAGATCGAGCAGACGCTGCGGGATGCGCTGTATGAGCCGCGTCATTGT
This sequence comes from Candidatus Dormiibacterota bacterium, assembly GCA_049283435.1. GTDB lineage: Bacteria > Chloroflexota > Dormibacteria > Dormibacterales > Dormibacteraceae > CAVTSA01. The sequence continues at coordinate 3,762 of JBAPVZ010000007.1, read as the reverse complement.
TACGCCCACGACTGGCAGACCGGTGACGTCATCGTCGCGGATAACTACACTTTGCTACACGGCCGGGAGCCCTACGCCAGCGGATGCGGGCGTCATCTGCGGCGCATCCACGTCCTCGGTGAGCCACCGCTGATGAATCCGGCTTTGCGCTCCGAGGGGGCTGACCCACTCAAGGAGAGATAGTGATCGAAAATCTCTATGGAGAAGCTCGCGGCACAGCTGCCGACGGCTCAACCACGACGGTTGGACGAGCTCGCCGCCGCGGCCGGGGCCGATCCCGACGCACTCGGGCGGTTGATGCGTTTTCTCACCTGCCGGGGCGTGTTCGCCGAACCAGAGCCGGGCGTGTTCTCGATGACGGAGTCGGCCCGTGTACTCACCAGCAACCATCCGATGGGAGTACGGGGCTGGCTCGACCTCGACCGGCCCGCGGCCGGGCGCATGGACGTATCTTTCACGAGACTACTCGACTCCGTGCGTACCGGCTGCGTCGTTTGCCCCTGATGTGGTCAACTGTTACGACTAAAGTGACGTCACTCATGTTGTCGATGTAGGCGGCGGCGCCGGCCTTGTGCTCAGGGAGCTTCTCCAGGCCTATCCAGCCATGCAGGGGACCCTCGTGGACCTGCCGGCAATGGCGTCCCTCGCTGAGACGACCTTCGAAGACGCGCACTGTCCGCCCTGTACGACTGGAACGATCCGGATGCGACCAGGATCCTGCGCCGCTGTGCACAGGCAACCGGTGCCCGCGGCCGGATACTTGTCGTCGACCGGACGAGTGAGCAGGGGAACTCGCTGACGTTCACCTTCATGAATCTCTTGATGTTGGTGTTCCTCGGCGGGCGGGAACGAACGCTCGAGGAGTTCGCCGAGCTGGGCAGGAGAACCGGACTGACACTACAGTCCGCAAGTCCAACCCCCTCCGGCTTATCCTTACTCACGTTCGTCGTCAACCCTTCTCATAGTTCACTATCCGGTGTAAGACGGTCAGCGGACGTCCGATTGGCGTTGTGCGACTGAACGTCGCCTGCGTACCCACCCTCCGCCGTCCGAGTAGCCGACTACTCGCATCGCCGTCTCCAGCCGCGCGCACGCTGAATCCGTCGAAGCTTACATCTACAACCGGAGCTTGAAATGACCTTCTACTTGATCGTTCTGACAACGACCCTATTGGTCGGCGTGCTCATGGGATGCTCGCTCGGCGAGTGCCTGCTAGGGGCACGAACTAGACGGCAAGCAGCTATACAGCGCTCTCTCAATAGTCAATGGAAAGAGCTTGCAATTCAATGGCAAGAGCTTGAAGCCGCGCGGCGAGAAATGGATCAACGACGAGAGTCCCGGCTGTGGCAGCAGACCAGGAGCTAACCCCAGTGGTGGGAGCTGAGACCGTCGTGCCGTGAGCTCGACGTTGTTCTGAAGCCACGAACACTCGGCGAGTGCTTGCACTCACGATGCAATCTCCTTGTGCTCTTCCGGCTGACCGTGATGGTCCCTAACCTTTACGTATGGCTGTCACCTGGCCGCTCACCGGGCGGGCCGAGGAGCTGAACCTGATCAGCCGGCTGATCCGTCGTCAGGATGGGCCAGCCGGGGTGGTGCTGGCTGGCGCGGCTGGAGTCGGCAAGACCCGGCTGGCCCGGGAAGGGTTGGCGCTCGCTGAGCAGCGTGGTGCGTTGACCCGCTGGGCGGTGGCAACGGCCTCGGCGCGGGCCGTGCCGCTGGCTGCATTCGCGGCGACGTTGCCGGCGCTGGGCCCGGATCCGGCCCGGCTGGTACGTCAGGCCACCGATGCGTTGCTGGCCGGTGCCGGTAAGGCTGGTGTGATCGTCGGAGTGGACGATGCGCACCTACTGGATGAGCTGTCCGCGGTGCTGGTTCACCAGCTGGTGCTGCGGCGGGCAGCGAGTGTGGTGCTGACGCTGCGGACTGGGGAGACCGCGCCGGACGCGGTGACGGCGTTGTGGAAAGACGGGCACCTGCCTCGGCTGGAACTGCAGCCGCTGTCCGCCAGTGAGACCGCCACCTTGGTGGAGACCAGGCTTGATGGACCGGTGGACTCCGTCGCCGCGCGGCGGTTGTGGTCTATTACCCGAGGCAATGCACTGTATCTACGGCAGCTGGTCGATGGTGAGCTGGAATCGAGTCGGTTGCGTCAGGTCGCAGGGGTATGGCAGTGGGAGGGGAAGCCTGAGCTGTCCCCTGGACTGGTGGAGCTGCTATCGGCCCGGATCGGTCAACTACCTGATGCCCAGCGAGACGTCCTGGAGGTGCTGGCCTTCGCTGAGCCGCTGGGGGTGTCGCTGCTGAGCCGGTTGACCGGCGCGGTGGCGGTGGAGCAGGTCGAGGCCCGCGGTCTGATCGAGGTGTATCCGGATGGTCGGCGCCTGGAGGCCCGGCTCGCCCACCCGCTTTACGGCGAGGTGCAACGGGCACGGATCGGGACGCTGCACGCTCGGCGGCTGCGCGGTCGCATCGCCGGCGCGTTGGCCGCCACCGGCACCCGGCGAGCCGGTGACACCCTGCGCCGGGCGTTGTTGGCGCTGGAATCCGACCTGCCACCGGATCCCGAGTTGCTCACCGCGGCCGCCCGCCGGACCACCGAGCTGGGAAATCTCGCGCTGGCCGCCAGGATCGCCCGGGCCGCGGTGGCCGCCGGCGGTGGTTTCGAGCCGCGGCTGCTGCTGGGTAACGCGCTGACCTGGTCAGGTGGGCCGGCCGAAGCTGATACCGAGCTGGCCGCGCTGGGTGCCCTGGTTTGCAGCGACGCCGAGCGAGTCCAGGCGGCGATCCCCCGGGTGGCCGCGTTGGCCTGGGGACTGGCCCGTCCCGCGGAAGCCGAGGCCGTGCTCAATGCCGTCGGCAACACCGTCTCCGATGAGGCCGCAGGCCTGGAGCTAGCCGGGATGCGCTCGGCAGTTGACGCTTCGCTCGGCCGGCCGGTGCAGGCCGCTGAGGCGGCCGCCGGGGTACTCACCCATCCGCGATGCTCACCGGACGCCGAGGAGTGGGCCACCTGGGGTCTCGTCGCAAGCCGCGGGGCGCTGGGTCGCCTTGACGGTCTCGCCGAACGAGTGCACCGAGTCGATGCCCGCGCCGACGCGTTCGAGACCGGACTGTTCCAGGCGGCGGCCATCGGATCGTCGTGGGTGCGGGGGTTGCTCCTCGCCGGCCTGATCGACGAGGCCGAGCAGGCCGCGCAGCGGTACCGCGAGTGCTGTCAGGACACCCCCGGACCCGGAGAGTTGCTCACCGGCACCATGTGCGGGGCAGTGGCCCAGTCCCGCGGACTAGTCAAGACCGCGGCCCGCTGGTTCCGCCAGGTGCTCGCCGCACATGGCAACTGGTCGACGCCTTCGCTGCTCACGGATCTCCCCGGGGTGCTGGGGATGGCCGGTGAGGCGAGCCTGGCCCGCCAAGCCCTCCAGGAGATGACAGCCGCACTGAATCCGGCGCACGCCTTCCTGGATCCAGAGGTGTTACTCGCCGGGAGCTGGGTCGCCGCCGCTGAGGGGACGGTCAGCGAAGCTGTTGCGCTGGCCCGTCAAGCGGCGCAGCTGGCCGCGGCGCAACACCAACCCGCCGCGGAAGTGGTCGCGCTGCACACCGCGGTCTGTTTCGGTGACCGCACGGTGGCCGGCCGGCTCGCTGCGTTGGCCACCCAAGTCGACGGGCCCCGCGCCGGTGCCGCGGCCGCACACGCCGACGCCCTGGCCGCCGACGACGGCGCGGCGCTGCACACGGCCTCGGTCCAACTCGAACAGA
>JBAPVZ010000006.1:0-11613 GCA_049283435.1 Candidatus Dormiibacterota bacterium | reverse complement strand
GGTCCGGTCGAAGTCGAGGTCTCGATCTTGAGGTCCTTGTCCGGCAGCTCGATCTCGACCGGGTCCGGCTCCGGCATCACGGAGACGGTCGCCGCTGACGTGTGCACCCGGCCCTGCGACTCGGTGACCGGCACCCGCTGCACCCGGTGGACGCCGCCCTCGAACTTCAGCTGTGAATAGGCGCCCTGGCCGTGCACCTCGAAGACGATCTTGTCGAACCCGCCGAGCTCGGTCGTCTGCGACTCGACGACCTCGATCTTCAAGCCCTTGCGCTCCGCCCAGCGCGAGTACATGCGGAACAGGTCGGCGGCGAACAGCGCCGCCTCCTGCCCGCCCTCGGCGCCCTGGATATCGACGACGACGTCCCGCTCGTCGTTCGGGTCCTTCGGCACGAGCAGCTCGCGCAGGCGAGCCTGGAGGTCCTGCAGCCGCTGCTCGGTCGCGCGTTCCTCCTGGCGCACGTACTCCTGCATCGCCGCGTCCCGTTCGCCGTGAGCGAGCTCGCGCACCTCTTCCAGTGCCCGCTGGGCGGTCTGGTAGTCGGCATAGGTACCGACCAGGTCCTCCAATCCGTGCAGCTCACGACCGAGCGTCGACACCCGCTCATGGTCGCGGAGCACGTCTGGATCCGACATCTCCCGCTCCAGGTCGTGGTAGCGGGCGGCGATCGCGTCGAGCCGATCGATCACGCCGGCTCCGCCCGCCCGACCGCGGTCGGCGTCACCGCCGCCGGCAGCGGTTCCTGGTCGGCTGCCATGACCGCCCGCAAGGCCCGGATCGCGACCTCGAGCATCGAGTCGTCCGGCTCGCGAGTCGTCAGCAGCTGCGTCCACAGGACGGGACGGAGAAGGACGCGCGCGATCGGATGCTGGGCGTGCGACGCGAGCAGGCGGATGCATTCGTAGCTGATCCCGGCGACGATCGGGATCCCGACGATGCGAGAGACGACGGTGCCCGCCCACCCCGGGTGCGCGAGCGCGACGAAGCTGAAGAGGACGAGGCTGATCACGAGCACGACGAGCAGGAAGCCGGTGCCGCACCGCGGGTGTAGGCGGCTGGCGGCGCGGGCGGCGGCGGGCTCCAGCGGGCGCCCCGCCTCCAGCGCGTTGATCGCCTTGTGCTCGGCACCGTGGTACTGGAACAGGCGGCGCACGTCACGGAGCCGTCCCATCAGCAGCAGGTAGCCGAGAACGAGCGCGACGCGCAGCAGGCCCTCGAGCACGACGAACCCGAACGACCCCGCGTGCTGCCCGGCAAGGCCGGCGCCGAGGAGCGGCAACCCAAGGAAGAGAAGGACGGAGACGCCGGCCCCGAAGGCGACGGCAATCGCGATCTTCGCGCGCGTCAGCTCGCGCTCCTCCTGGCCGGTCGCGACCTGGGCCGCCCAGAACAGGCACCGCATCCCGAGATGCAGCTGCTCCCCGAGTAGCGCCAGGCCGCGCACGAACGGCAGCCGCCAGAATCGATCGCGGTAGAGACCGGCGGTCAGCGCCCCCTCTCGCAGCCGGATCGTGCCGTCGGGGGCCCGGACCGCGACCGCGAACTCTCGCCGGCCACGCATCATGACCCCCTCCGGCACCGCCTGCCCGCCATAGAAGAATCGGCCCTGCCGCCGGCTTCGGGGCGTGGCCACCGGGCCGCTCGAGGTGCCGGGCGCCCCCATGGCGGGTGCGCTCAGTTGCTGCGGGACTTCGCCGCCCGCTTGCGGAAGCGCTCGACCTGCCCGCCGGTGTCGACGATGCGCTGAGTGCCCGTGTAGAAGGGATGGCACACGGAGCAGATCTCCGTCTTCAGCGCCTTCTGCGTCGAGCCGGTCGTGAACGTGTTGCCGCAGACGCAGGTGACGACCGCGTCTTCGTAATAGGTGGGATGGATCGCAGTCTTCATCAGAATCTCCGAGTGTACCAGTGGATGTCCGGATGGTACCCGCACCCGGCACCAGTAAAACTGGTTCAACCCGCGTTCCATTCTCTCTGCAATTCGGCGGTCAGGTAACGCCCACCTCGAGCTGGTCCACCATCCCCTGCAGCGACTCGGCCGCTGCCGCCCGCGTCTGGGGGTCGGCCATGAGCGTGAGCGGATCGAGGACACCGAGCAGGGCGGCTGCCCGACGCCGCAGCTCGGGATCGTCGCCGGCGAGCGCGACCGCGAGACCCGCCGCCTCGGCCGCCCCCGCGGCCTGGGCCAAGCCCTCGACGACCTGGCAGCGGTCGTCCGACTCCGGCTCACCGAGGTGCACGATCAGCGTGTCGAGCTGCCCGAGCCGTTCCTCGACCGTCGAGGTCGCGCTCGCGACCGGGGGGAGTTCCGTCGAGAGAACGGCGACCGCCTGGACGAGCGTGTCGCGCAGCTCGGCGTCGTCATGCACGGGGATCGGATCGAGGGGGTCTTCGCGGGTCGCCTCCAGGCCATCTTCTCCGCCGACCTGCCCGCCCGCAGCGACGAGCACCGTCGAGACATGGGCGGCGGCCAGGATTCGATTCGACAGGTCGAGCGGAACCGGCAGCTCGCGCAGACTCCAGGCCGCCGCGATCGTCAACACGTTGGCCGCGAGGTACGCGATCGGCGCCGCCGCCGAGGCGTTCTCGACGAATCGCAGCTCGCCGTCCAGGTCGCGCAGCATGCGGGAAGTGGCGAGAGGCTCGTCATCGCCGAATCCCTCCTCCTCGTCCTTGTCCTCCTCGTCCTTGTCCTCCTCGTCCTCGTCGTCGTCGTGCACTGCGAACGCCGCGACCGGATCGAAGCCGTCGTCGGGCAGCTCGTCCGCCAAGATCTGGAGGCCGACGTCGAGGGTCTGCGCCTCGTGTTCCAGCCCCTCGCTCAACAGGCTCGGAAACAGCGCGTCGACGATCGGCGGCTCGACCCCGAGCGCGACGCACGCAGCCTCGGTAGCGATCGCCTCCTCGGCGTCGATGACCTCTGCTGCCAGCGATTCGCTCATCGCGAGCCGCACCTGATGCACGAGGAGCGCCGCTGCGGCGGTCCGAACCTCATTCGCCGTCGCTGACCGCTCACGGACCCGGGGCACGAGCCGGCGCAACTGCTGCGGCATCCTACTCGACCGCGTGACCACCTCGGCGGCGTCGTAGGGGCGCTCCGCGAGCGCAGCCGCTTCGGTCGCGGCGCCACGCAGGGCGGCGCGCGCCTCGGCCTCGAGCCCGCCCTCGGCGAGCGCGTACCACGCGAAGTCGGCCGGGCCGGCGAGAACGATCGCAGCGCCGATGAGCTGCCCAGCGAGCGCTCGCTCCTCGGGAGGGGCGATCAGGCTGCCCCAAGCCGCCAGGCGGAGCAGTAGCTGCTCGCCGGCCCGGAACCGATCGACGCTTCGCCGCCGCGCGAGACGGCGGTCGAGGTCGAGGTAACGGTCGATCTCTCCGGCCACCGACTCGGCGAACGCACGGGCGAGCTCGCGCCGGCGCAGCGCGGTCGCGAGCGGCCGGGCCGGCGCGATGCGACGGGGTGAATCGTGACGGCGGCGTCGATTGGGTCGCGGCACCCGACGATTCTGGCCCATTGAGCAGGGCGTCCGCGGTGACGCCTACGACGACAGCACCTGCGCCGGGGCGCCACCCGGCGAAGTGGCTCCTGCGATGACGATGTTCGCGTCCAGAAGGCCCCGCACGCTCAGCGCGGCGCGGGCCGCGTCGCGTGTTGCGCCTCGACGGCTAGATCGGTCGCTTCAGCTTCGCTCAGGTCGTTGCGCGCCCAGAGCCTGTCCAGCAGATCGAGCCCGAGGTCGCGCCGCAGCGCATCCTCGATGACCTCACTGTCTTCTTTCCCCGTGCCGGCCGCTCGCACCTTGACGGCCGTGAGAACACTCTTGTCGATCGTCACCGTCGTGCGCACCTTCGACATTCATCCGTCTTGGCATCAGCGCATCGTGGCGTCCCAGCGCAGGGGCCGCTCGGTCAGGCGACGAAGCCGGACAGCGCCTGGTGCCCCTGGAGGGTCATCAGACCGAGGAAGGCGACGAGGGCGAGCCAGGCGCCTCCCATCGCGAGACGGGCGGTGACGGGCACGTCCCGGTAGTAGGGCAGGCGATCGTTGCGGAACCGGGCGATGATCGCCGGAATGCTGAGCAGTGCGAACACGAGCAGCAGCGGGCTGACCCCGAAGAGGAGGACCGCGCCGAGGAGCGCCGCCGCGCCGGCGACCTGAAACCACTTCGAGGCGACACCGAGGATCCAGCCGCCGTCGAGCATCCCGAACGGGATCAGATTGAACAGGTTGATGATGAAACCGAGGTAGGCCCAGAGCAGCAGGATCGACTGATGCGTCGCCAGGAAGAGCACGTACGCGACCACGGCCGCGGCGGTGCCGGCGATCGGTCCTGCGATCCCGATCTGCGCCTGCTTCAGCGCGTCGGTCGCATGCTGCCGCTGAAAGATCGCCGCGCCCAAGAACGGGATGAACAGTGGCGCCGTCGCTGCCATGCCCTGGCACCGGATCTCGAAGACGTGCCCCATCTCGTGGCAGAAGATCATCAGGATGAACCCGACCGCAAACCAGGGGCCGAAGAACGCGGCGTAGGCGGCGAAGCTGATCGCCATCGTCAGCAGCGTGCCGAGCGCCTTGAACTTGAGCAGGAACAGCAGCGCGTACTTGCCCCAACTCAGGATCGCGAGCAAGGCGGCGACGATGCTGCCACCCCAGCCAGCGCGGCGGCCGTTGCGCGACTGGCGACCGCCGCCCGGCCCGCGCGGGGGAGCCGGGGACGGCGTTGACCACCTCGTATCGCCGGCCGGCGTTCCGGAGGTCGGCGGAGGGGCCGGCCAAGCGGGCGGCGCCGGCGGGTAGGGGCGGGTCGGCGGCTGCGGCACGTAGTCGCCGCCCGGCGACTGCGGGTAGTCGCCGGCTCCCGACGGTGGATAGTCGCGTGCCGACCGGCCGGGGTCGGGTGGAGAAACCGGACTCATGATGTTGCGCAGATAGGTATACCCACCGCGAGCGAAACCGAACGCCGGCGAACGACGTCAGCCGCGCCAGTGCCGGGTCTTGATCTGGCGGGCCGTCCGGCTCAAGGTCGAGAGCGACAGGGACTCCGTCTCGTTCCAGGGCGTTCCGAAGCGAGCGCCGGCGAGCAGCAGGCCGTCCGTGATGCCGGTGACCGCCGCCTCGACGGTCGCCGGCGCGAGCTCCCCCAACTGGTACGTGCGCTCCAGGTCCGACGCCGCGAGCTCTCGCTCCTCGCCGTTGCGAGGCCAGAGGCGAGCCACCAGATCGCCACCGAGGCAGCGAGTGAGCCCGGCCTCAACGACCGTCTCGTGCAGGCCCCCGATGCCGACCATCGCATCGACGCCGCCGGCGCCGGCCGCCGCGAGCAGTGCGCCGGCGAGCTCGCCCTCCTCCAGGAGGACGACCCGGGCCCCGGTCGCGCGAATGTCGGCGACGAGGTCCTGATGGCGAGGCCGATCGAGAACGGCGACGAGCAGGTCGCCGACCCGCACCTCCCGGGCGAACGCGAGCCGGCGGAGGTTGTCGCCGATCTCGTCGTCGAGGTCGAGCGCGCCCCGCCCGATCGGACCGGTGACGATCTTCTGCATGTAGAGCAGCGGCGGCAGCTGCGGGATGCCGCCGTGGGCGGCGGCGAGCAGCAGCGAGATCGCGGCACCTCGGCCACCGGCGGCCAGACTGGCGCCCTCGACCGGGTAGGCGGCGAGCTCGCAGACCGGATCGACGGCGCCACCGATGCGCACGGGCGTCCAGCCGGCCTTGCCCTGGTGGATGCCGAGGTCGGGGGCGACGGCGAGCCCGGCGTGGCCGAGGACGCCGCCGATCGCCTTGACCGCGCGCTGCCGCAACGGGTCCGCCTCGTCTCTCCCGGCACCTTTCGCCGCGGCGAGCGCCGCCATCTCGGTCGCCCGCAGCAGCTCCGCTGCAAAGCTGACCGGGCGCTCCGCCGACCGCCCGTCCGTGACCTCCGCGTCCGTGGCTCCGGTCACCGGCTCAAGCGGGATCCATCGAGCCGGGTCGCGGCCCTTCGAACGCCCGCTCCTGTACGTCGGCGTCGGGGGCGAGCGGCCGCGCGCCGTTCTTCGTCGACGACTCGGCGTTCGAGTCCAGCTCCATCTGGTCGATGCCGCTGATCTCGATCGCGGCGCCGACGAAGCCGCGGAACAGCGGATGCGGCCGGCGGGGCCGGCTCTTCAGCTCGGGGTGGAACTGACTCGCCACGAACCAGGGGTGGTCGCGCAGCTCGACGATCTCGACGAGGCGATCGTTCGGAGAGACCCCGCTGAAGAGGAGCCCCGCCTCGCCGAGCGACTCCCGGTATTCGTTGTTGAACTCGAACCGGTGGCGGTGGCGCTCGTACACGACCTCGGCACCGTACGCGGCGTGTGCCTTGGTGCCGGGAACGAGCTTGCACGGATACTCGCCCAACCGCATCGTGCCGCCCAGGTTCGCGACGTCCCGCTGTTCGGGCATCAGATCGATGACCGGTGTCGAGGTGAAGGCGGCGAACTCGGTCGAGTTCGCGTCCGGCGCGTCGAGCACGTCCCGCGCGAAGTCGATGACAGCGCACTGCAGGCCCAGGCAGAGCCCCAGATAGGGCAGCGAGTGGCGTCGCGCGTACCTCGAGGCGACCACCTTCCCCTCGATCCCCCGGTGCCCGAAGCCGCCGGGCACGACGATGCCGGAGACGCCGAGCAGCGGTGAGATGTCACCCCTCTCCAGATATTCGGAGGAGACCCAGCGGATCTGCACGTCCACACCATGCGCGATCCCGCCGTGGGTGAGCGCCTCGATGACGGAGAGATACGCGTCGGGCAGCTCGACGTACTTGCCGACGACCGCGACCGTCACCTCGCCGCGCGGGCGGGCCAGCCGCTCGGTGAGCTCCCGCCAGGCCGTCAGGTCCGGCGCCTGGGCCTTCGCGAGCTGGAAGTGCTCGACCATGAGCCGCCCCAGTCCGGCCTCCTCGAGCATCAGCGGCACCTGGTAGATCGACGCGACGTCGGGCACCGCGATCACACCTTCCCGAGGGACATCGCAGAAGAGCGCGATCTTCTCCTGCAGGTCGGGGCCGATCGGCTGCTCGGAACGGGCGACGATCGCGTCCGGCTGGATGCCGAGCGCGCGAAGCGCCTGCACGGAGTGCTGCGTCGGCTTCGTCTTCATCTCGTCGCCGTGGATGGCCGGCACGAGCGAGACGTGCACGTAGAAGACCTGCGTCCGGCCGAGGTCGTTCTTCAGCTGGCGGATCGCCTCCAGGAAGGGCTGGCTCTCGATGTCGCCGACCGTCCCTCCCACCTCGCAGACGAGCACGTCGGCCTTCGACTCGCGGGCCGCCCGCAAGATCCGGTCCTTGATCTCGTTCGTGATGTGCGGAATCACCTGGACGGTCGCACCGAGATAGTCGCCGCGCCGCTCCTTCGCGATGACCTCGGAGTAGATCTTCCCGGTCGTCACGTTGGACGCCGCCGAGAGGTCCTCGTCGACGAACCGCTCGTAATGCCCGAGGTCGAGATCGGTCTCGGCGCCGTCGTTGGTGACGAACACCTCGCCGTGCTGGTACGGGCTCATCGTGCCCGGATCGACGTTCAGGTAGGGATCGAGCTTCTGGAGGAAGAGCGAGAGCCCGCGGCTCTTCAGGATGTTGCCGATGGAGGCGGCAGTGATGCCCTTGCCGAGGCCCGAAACGACGCCGCCGGTAACGAAAACGATCTTCGACAACCCGGAGCCAAAGTGTACCAGTCGTCGGGAGCGTGACCAGGGTCAGCAGCCCGCACCACTGACCAAAACCCGCTAAGCGAGTACAAAGTCCCCGGTGCCGCGAGGACTGTGTACGCGGTAGCGCTCGCGCCAGCGCCAGGGGGGAGGCTGGGTAAGCTTGCGCACACGGCCTCCATTCGTTCCGGGGGGACGGAGTCCCCCAGAAAATGCGACCGCACAGCCGAGCACTGCCGCCCAGTGGGACTACCCCAGCCGTGGCTCCAGCACGACGACCTTCATCTCCGACTCGGCAGACGCGCTCGCCTGCACCGTCAGCTTCGCCTGGGGCTCCACGTCGGTGATCCCCATCTCCTGCACGAAGCGGTCGAGCGGTTCGAGCCGCACCCTCAGCTGCGGCAGCCCGTAGTGCATCGGCACGACATAGCGCGGCTCGATCTGGCGCACGACCTCGGCGGCGGCGGTCGCGTCGAGCGCGGTCCCGCCGCCGACCGGCAGCAGCAGCAGGTCGACATCGCCGATCCGCTCCTCGAGCTGCTCATCGGGCATCTGCCCGAGGTCTCCGAGATGGCAGATGCGGACGTCGTCGATCTCGACCACGTAGATCGTGTTGTGCTTGCGCTCGCCACCGTCGGGCGCGCTCTGGAACGTGTCCAGCCCCCGCACCGTGACCTCGGCGACCTCGTACTCGCCGGGCCCGGAGATGACGTAGGCGTCGTCCGGCACCGCCCCGGTGAAGCTGTGGTTCTCGCTCGGGTGGCTGATCGTGACGAGCTGGGCGTCCAGCTTCGGAGCCTTCGCACCGAGGGTCGACGGGTAGGGGTCGGTCACGACGGTGGCGCGGCGGCCGCGCAGCCGAAAGCAGGCATGGCCATACCAGGTGGCGTCCAAGTCCGAGTACCTCCTACATCCGATCGGGCGCCGAGACGCCCATCAGGGAGAGCGCGATGTGCAGCGTGTTGCGCGCCGCCCGGCAGAGCTCCAGCCGAGCTCTCGTCAGCTCGGGATCGTCGACGACGACGCGGTGCTCGGGTGTCTGATTGCCGGCGTGATAGAACGAGTGCACACGATCGGCGAGGTCGTGCACGTAATGAGGCAGCCGGTGCGGCTCGCGCAGCCGGGCGGCGACGTCGACGACGTCCGGCCAGTAGGCGAGTTCGCGGAGCACCCGGAGCTCCCAGGGCTCGGTCAGCAGGGACAGGTTCGGCGTTTCCGGCAACTGGGGATGCGTCGCCGCCGCTCTCGGCTCCACGTTCGCGAGCCGCGCGTGTGCGTACTGCGCGTAGTAGACCGGATTCTCCGAACTCTCCTTCACGGCGAGCTCGAGGTCGAACTCCATCGCGACGTCCGCCGAACGCAGCAGGTAGAAGTAGCGTGCCGCATCCTTGCCGACGGCGTCGACCAGGTCGTCGAGCGTGATGTAGCGGCCCTGCCGCTTCGACATCCGGCCCTCTTTGACGGTGACGAGCTGGATCAGGATGACCTCGAACGCGGCCGGGTCGAAGCCGAGGGCGGCGACCGCCGCCCGCATGCGGGGGACGTACCCGTGATGGTCGGCGCCCCAGACCTCGATCTCCCGCTGGAACCCGCGCACCTCGTATTTGCTGAGCAGGTAGCCGAGGTCCGACGCGAAGTAGGTCGGCTCGCCGGTGCCGCGGATCACGACCCGCTCCTCGTCCTCCTCGTCCCAGCCGGCGACCTGCGGGGAGAACCAGACCGCTCCCGAGCGCTCGCTCAGCTGTCCCGACTCGCGGAGCTGCTCGATCGCCCGCGGCGCCAGACCGTCGCGCCACAGCGAGCTCTCGTGGTACCAGTCGTCGTAGCGCACGTCGAGCCGCTCCAGCGTCGCCCGCAGCCGCTCCACCATGCGGGCGATCGCGTAGGCGCGCAGCCGGGGCTCCGCCTCCGCCTCCGGCAGCTCGTCGACGCCAGGCAGGTCGCGGCGCGCCAGCTCCGCCAGCTCACTGACGTAGTCGCCGAGGTAGCCCCCCTCGGGCGGCGGCGATCCGTGCAGCCGCGCATACACGGAGAGTCCGAACTTCTTCGCCTGCGTGTTCTGATCGTTGACGTAATACTCGCGCTGCACCTCGTGACCGGTGAACTCGAGCAGGCGGCTCAGTGCATCACCGAGGACGACGCCCCGCCCGTGCCCGACGTGCAGTGGCCCGGTCGGATTGATGCTGCCGTACTCGACCTGGACGCGCTCACCCCGGCCGAGGTTGCCGCCTCCGTAGGTCTCGTCCGTCGCCGCCACGGTCGCCAGCCGGCGCAACCAGGCCGGTCGCAGCCGGAAGTTCAAATAGGCGCCGGCGATCTCGACCGTCGCCTCCTCCAACTGGAGTCGCTCGGCGATCTGCGCCGCGATCGCGGGCGGCGGCCGGCGGAGCAGGCGGGCCAGCTTCATCGCGATCGAGCTCGCGTAGTCACCGTGCTGCGCGTCCTTGGGCCGCGTCAGCTCCAGCTCCGGGATGTCGGTGACGCCGAGGCCGGCGACGGCCGTGCGGAGGGCCGCCTCGATCTGCGGCCGCGCGTAGGCGAACCCGATCAGCACGACGGCGTCTCGGTGGCCAGCGTGAACTGCACCTGGGCTCTCGTGTCTCCGCGCGCGTAGTCGACCGTCACCTTCTCGTCGGGCTTGAAGTGCTGCCGGAGCACCGTCACGAGCGGATTCTGCGGATTCAGCTGCTGCCCGTCGATCTGCGTCAGCACATCCCCCACCTTGAGGCCAGCGTTGTCGGCGACGCCACCAGGCGTGACCGCCGTGATGCGCTCGCCGACGACGCCGCCCCCACCCGAGGCCGCCGCCTCGATCGGCGAGACCGGCACGGTCGTCGCGCCGAGCGAGGGGACTGCGATCTGCCCCGACTGCAACACGTTCTGGACCTCTGCCTGGATCGCGTTCGAGGCGATGGCGAAGGTGACCGGCTGGCCGCCGTCGTCTCCCCGCACCAGGAGGCCGATCACCTGGTCGCCGAGATTGAGCAGGGGGCCGCCGTTGAAGCCGGCGCCGAACTGGGTATCGGTCACCAGCGTGCCCGTGAGGTCGAGCGTCCGCGTCGGCGTCACCGGGTCGACGATCGTGCTCGCCCGGTTGACGCCGCTCAGCAGGCCCTGCGTCACGACCGACTGATAGGGCGGCGCGCCGCCCAGCAGCACGACGAGCTGACCGGGGCCGAGCGCCGAGGAGTCGCCGAAGCTGACCGTCGAGAGGTTCGACACCTGGTCGACCTTGAGGACGGCGAGCCCGGTGTCGCAGTCGAAGGCGACCGGCCGCGCGTCGTGGGCGTGCGCGTCGTCGGCCAGCATGACCGTGAGATGGGTGGCGCCGGCGACGGCGCCCACGTTGGTGACGATGTAGCCATCGCTGCTGACGAGGAAGCCCGAGCCGCCGGCGGCGGCGCCGGGCTGCGGGAGCACGGCCACGACCGCCGAGGACGTGCGCTGCACGACGTTGGCGACGGCGGTGTCCTGGCTGACCTGTACGGTCGTGCCACTGGGAACGTTTGGACGGGTCGGCGAGGCGGTCAAACGCTGGACTCCGAGCGTCGCGCCCACACCGGCGGCGCCCCCGACGATGGCAGCGATCACGATCGTCGCGATCAGCACGGCCCATCCGCGCGGCAGGCGCAGCCGCCCGCTGGCAGTGGCCGCTGACGACTCGGGCCCCTGGGGCTCGGTCACATGTTCAGTGTATCAACGGCTGAGTTCGGCCCTCCGGGGCCCCCGCGAGACGGAGCCTGCGGAGTCTCGTGGGGCAGGGCTCGGGCCCCTGGGGCTCGGTCACAGGTCGGTGTATCAACGGCTGAGTTCGGCCGTCCGGTTCGGCCCTCCCGCTCGGCTCACTCGGTCGGGTACCAGGTGAGGATCAGCTGCGTCGTCGGTCGGAACCCCGAACGCCGGTAGAGCCGGGTCGCCGCCTCGTTCTCGGCCCGTGTCCAGACG
>JBAPVZ010000005.1:0-9056 GCA_049283435.1 Candidatus Dormiibacterota bacterium | reverse complement strand
CCCGTAGGGCAGGATGCCGTAGGTGATGCCGACCAGGACGGCGATCAAACCGGCCGCGAACGTCACATTCCCCCACCAGTCGATCCTGGACTTCACGCGGATGGCGGTGTCACGCAGCTTGAGAAAGGCCCACACCGTCCCGAAGACGCCGACCGGCACCGAGACCAGGAAGACGAGGCGCCAGGAAATCGGACCCAGCAGTCCGCCCAGGACCAGTCCGATGAAGGAGCCGGCGATGCCGGAGACCGCGTTGATGCCGAGCGCCAGGCCTCGCTGATTCGTCGGGAAGGCGTCGGTGAGGATGGCGGAGGAGTTGGCGAACAGCAGCGCCCCGCCGAGACCCTGGCCGATGCGGAGCGCGATGAGATAGAGCGCACCGGCCGGCCCGGTCATCCAGCTGATCGAGAGCAGGATCGAGAACACGGTGAAGACGGCGAAGCCGAGGTTGTACATCTTGACCCGGCCGTACATGTCGCCGATCCGCCCGAAGCTCACCACGAGGACGGCGGTGACGACCATGAAGCCCATCAACATCCAGAGGAAGTAGGGGCTGTTGGACGGGGTCAGCGGGTTGAGCTTGATGCCGTTGAAGATGTCCGGCAGCGCGATCAGCACGATCGAGGAGTTGATCGTGACCATGAGCACGCCGATCGTGGTGTTGGAGAGCGCGATCCACTTGTAGAGGTGGTCCGCCCGGGCCGGGGAGTCGGGGATCGGCATCCTCATCGCGCCGGTGTCGCCGCCTGCTCGTCCTCGGTGAGCTCTCGCGCCAGGTCGACGAGCTTACGCAGCGCCGACACGAACGCGAGGCGTTCCTCCTCGCTCATGGCCTGGAGTGCACGCTCGATGGGGGTGCCCTGGAACGGACGCAGCTGAGTCATGAACTGCCGCCCCTTCGGCTCCAGATGGATCTCCACCCGGCGCCGGTCCTCGTGCACTCGCCGCCGGCTCACCAGCCGCCGCTCTTCGAGGCGGTCCAGGATCCGGGTCATCGAGGCGGCCGAGACGCCGAGCGCCCGCCCGATCTGGTTGACCGGCAGCGGTCCCTCCCGGAGCTTGCCGAGCACACGCAGCTGGGTGAGGGTGAGGTGGGCGTCGCTCCAGAGCTGCTGCTGGACCGACTCGGCCAGGGTGACGGCGTCGATGTAAGCACGCCACGCCAGCCGGATGGAGGGCTTCAGCGCCGGCTGCAAACTACTTAACACGGCACGAACTATACACGTTGGGTAAGCAATTCCGGGTATCAAGGATCGGCGGGTCGTCCATCGGTCAGGCGTCCGTCGATGGGCATAATGGATGTCCCAACCGGTGGAGGCAGACGGGTAGAGGTCGAGCGAGGAGGGAGGAGGGCCCTGATGGCATCAGCGAACGCCCGCAGCTCTGGCAAACATTCGCTTCGACGCGTCGTCGCGTCGAGCGCGGTCGGCAGCGCCATGGAGTGGTACGACTTCTTCCTCTACACCGCAGCCGGGGCGCTCCTCTTCAATCGCCTCTTCTTCCCCCACCTGTCGCCGGCGGTGGGAACGATTGCCGCCATGGGTACACTGGCGGTCGGCTCGTTCAGCCGGCCGATCGGCGGCGTCGTCTTCGGTCAGCTGGGAGACCGCTTCGGGCGCAAACCGATGCTGGTCGTGACGATCTTGATCATGGGCGTGGCGACCGCGCTGATCGGCCTGCTGCCGACCGCGGCGACGCTTGGCATCTGGGCCCCGGTCGCTCTGGTCGTGCTGCGCTTCGCCCAGGGTGTCGGCGCCGGTGGCGAATGGGGCGGCTCGGTACTCCTCGTCTCGGAGCACACGGTGCCCGCGCGGCGCGGCTACTACTCCAGCATGACCCAGTCGGGCATCGCGTTCGGCTTCCTGGGGGCCACGGCAATCTTCGCGCTGCTCACGGGCGTGCTCAGCACCCCGCAGTTCCAGGCGTGGGGATGGCGAATCCCGTTCCTGATCAGCGTCGTCCTCGTCGGCATCGGTCTCTACATCAGGCTCGGGGTCGGCGAAAGCCCTGAGTTCACCAGGCTCAAGGCGCAGGGACGCGAGGCCAGAGTCCCGATCATCGATGTGCTCCGCAGATATCCGAGGGGTGTCGTGGTGACGATCGGCGCTCGCATCGCGGAGACCGGAAGCTCCACCCTCGTCCAGATCGCCCTGCTCGTCCTCGGCGTCAGCGTCCTGCACATCAAGCCGACCATCGCACTGCTCGCGCTCGCGATCGGGTTCGGCGTCGACATGGTCACGATGGTCGGATTCGGACGTCTGACCGACCGCATCGGCCGCCGTCCGGTGTTCCTGTTCGGGGCCGCGGCGATGGCGATCCTCGCGTTTCCCTTCGTCTGGCTGATCGGAACCGGTGCGGCAGCGCTCGTCATCCTTTCCGTCGTGCTCACCTACGGAATCGGGCACGCCGGGATGATCGGCGCCGAGCCCAGCTTCTTCTCCGAGCTGTTCCCCACCGACGTTCGCTACAGCGGCCTCGCCATCGGTCACGAGATCTCAGGCATGGTCACCGGCATCATCCCGCTCGTGGTCACGACGTTGGTGGTGGTGACCAAAGCGACGTCCTGGCCGCTCGCAGCGCTGCTCATCCTGCTGTGCTTGATCGGATTCGTCGCCGTCCTCTGGTCGTCCGAGACGGCGGGGCACCGAGCCGCCCCGGCCCCGGCCGAGGAGCCGGCGTGATCGCCCCCTCGGGGAGTGCCTCCGCTTGATCGCGCCGTCGCCGGCGGAGCTGCTCCTTCGTGCGGGCTCGATCGAGACGTTCGACGACGATCTCGGCCCGATGACCTCGCTTGCCGTTCGCAACGGCCGGGTGCTCGCGCTCGGCAGGGAGCGGGCCGAGCTGGACGAGCTCCGAGGGCCCCGGACGACGGTGATCGACGATCCCGGTCTGCACGTGATCCCCGCCTTCAACGACACCCACGTACATCAGTACGAGGGGGGCCTCAATCTGCTGACCGTCCAGCTGGATGGGGTGGGCTCGATCGGCGACATCGTCGAGAAGATGCGAGCGGCGGCGGCGGAGCGCCCCAGGGGAACCTGGGTCGTCTCTGCCAAAAACTGGCACGAGAGCTCGCTGCGGGAGGGCCGCCTGCCCACCGCTGACGAGCTGGATCGAGCCGGCACCGACCATCCGCTCTGCGTTCGCAAGGGCAGTCACGCGGTCGTGGTCAACCGGCCTGCGCTGACGCTGGCAAGCATCAGGCGCGACATGACGGATCCGCCTGGCGGCACCATCGTCCGTGACGACCACGGCGAACCCAACGGCCAGCTGCTTGGCGACCCGGCGGTGGAACTGGTGACGCGGCTGCTGCCTTCGCCCAGCCTCGCCGAGCGCATGGAGGGCCTTCACCGGTGTGGCCACCTCTACAACGCTCGCGGTCTTGCCGCCGTCCGGGACCCCGGGATCGCAACGGCGGACTTCGCCGTCTATCAACGACTCTGGGAGGCAGGCCGCCTGACCGTGCGTAGCGAGGTGATGCTTCGACTCGACGAAGGCTGGCCCTCGCCGCGCATGCATGACGAGCTGAAGAGATGGGGTCTGCGAACCGGGTTCGGCGACGATTTGCTGCGGGTCGGTGGCGTCAAGCTGTTCGTCGACGGTCGCATCGAGGACGCCGCGCTACAGGATCCTTACGCGAACGATCCGGGGTGGCGAGGCACGCTCCACCTCGACCGGTCGACGCTGACGGAGGTGGCGTCCGACGCCGTCGATCGTGGCTGGGACGTGGGCTGCCACGCGGTGGGCGATGCCGCGATCGAGGAGGTGCTGGACGCCTACGCGGCCTTGCTCCAAGCCCGGCCCGATCTCGAGCCCAGACGCCTGGTGATCGAGCATGCGCTGCTCGCGACCGCGGACCAGCGGCGTCGCGCGGCGTCCCTGGGCGTCGGCGTGTCGCTGCATCCGCCCCTGCTGTACGCGTTCGCGTCGGACATTCGCCGCTGCTGGGGTGACCCCCGCGCCAACGCCGCACTGGCGGTGAGCGACTGGATCGCGAGTGGCGCGCTGGTCGCAGCGGGGAGCGATGGCAACGTGCCGCCGTTCGACCCGCTGCTCGCGATCTGGACCATGATCACCCGGCAGACGGCGAGCGCCGGGAAGTTGGGCGTCGACCAGGCGATCGACCGGCGCACGGCGTTCCGGCTCTATACGGTCGCCGGCGCGCGCCTCCTGCGGCGCGGAGATCAGCGGGGGACGCTGGCCCCCGGTCAGTTCGCCGACTTGACGGCGTTCACCGAGGACCCGATGACGTGCCCCGTCGAGCGCCTCCCAGCTCTTGACCCGGTGCTGACCGTCGTCGGAGGCAGGCCGGTCTTCGATCCGGAGAGCCGGGCCGGGGACCAGCCGTGAGGAGGAACCATCCATGAGCGAACCACGCCGCAGTCTGGTGATCGCGGGCGCGCGCGTCTTCGACGGTGGGCAGGAGCGGTTGCAAGGCGACCAGGGGATCTGGATCCTCGACGATCGCATCCAGGCGGTGGGCGGCGTCGATGACGTGCTCAAGGAAGCGAGCGGAGGCACCGAGCCGCACGTGCTCGACGCGCGCGGGTCGACGGTGCTGCCCGGCCTGATCAACATGCACGTGCACTTCGACCTGGCGCTGCCCGGCGATCTCGAGGCGGTGGCGAGACTTTCTCGGCCCGCCCTTGCGCTCCACATGGCAAACCAGGCCCGAGAAACGCTGCACGCCGGCGTAACGACCGTGCGCATGGTCGGCACGGCCGACCACGTCGACTTCGCCTTGCGACAGGCGATCGAGCGAGGCTACGTCACCGGCCCCCGAATCCGCACCGCCGGGCAACTGATCTGCTGCACGGGGGGCCATGGTTGGAGCAAGGGCCGCGAGGCCGACGGGCCGGACGGTTTCGCCCAGGCGGTACGCGAGCAGATCCGCGGCGGCGCCGACCTCATCAAGTTTTCCCTGAGCGGGGGCATGGCAGGCGAGCACGAGGCGGTGACTACACCGCAGCTGCGCGAGGAAGAGCTGAACGCGGTGCTGGAGGTGGCGCACGCCTGGGGGCGCAAGGTAGCCGCCCACGCCGGCCCCGCCGGCCCGATCGAGCAGGCGGTCCGCAGTGGCCTCGACTGCGTGGAACACGGGTACGAACTGACCGACGGTCTCTGTGAGCTCATGGTCGAGCGGCAGGTGACGTACGTCCCGACGATCGTGGTGACGCGTTGCAAGGAATTCTTCGACCGCCATCGGGTGCCCGCCTGGATGCAGGAGCGCGCGTTGCGGTCGGGTCCGCGCCACTGGGAGAGCCTCCAGACCGCGATCCGTCACGGGGTGAGGATCGCGCTCGGCAGCGACATGCCGCCTCACGCGGAGTACGACGGAACTTCAGCGACCGTTCGCGAGCTTGAATTCATGGTCGAGGCCGGCATGACGCCGGTCGCCGCCCTCAAGTCGGCCACCTCCGTCGCCGCGGAGTGGCTGGGCATGGAGGGAGCGGTCGGGCGCGTGCGGCCGGGGGCGCTCGCCGACCTGCTCGTCGTCGACGGCGATCCGCTGGCGGAGATTTCTGCTCTGCGTCGCCTGGAACTCGTCTTCAAGGGTGGCGAGATCGTCGTCGACCGCCGCGCCGCCTGAGCCGCGATGCGACGAGCCGGCGCCCGCGGCCAGGTCTGGTGCGTGACGCCGGCGGCTCGCGCCGGTCGCGCTACGCAGCGGAGTCGGCACCCGCGGCCGCCAAGTGAACCACCGCCCAGTGAACCGATCGCGCCAACCCGGGAAATATGTATGGATATACTCAGGGTATGTCCAAGGTGATGGTCTCTTTGCCCAGCGAGCTGCTCAGCAAGATCGATGAAGAGGCCCAGCGGCGAGCCATGAGCCGCAGTGCGCTGCTGGCGTTGGCCGCGAGACGCGAACTCGGTCGTCGCGATCCGGACACGGTGGCGTCCGCCATCGCGCGGTCTGAGGAGCGATTCAAGCGTGCCGGTGCCTTCGATGCAGCGGAGCTGATTCGGGCCGACCGAGACGGCCGGCGTTGACCCGAGTCTTAGTCGACACCTCGGTCCTGATCAAGTGGTTCCACAGCGCAGGCGAAGCCGAATTGGCGGAGGCCAGAGCCTTGCGAGCGGCGCACCTGTCCGGAGACCTTGACGCCCACATCGTGGACCTCGCGCTGTATGAGGTGGGCAACGTCCTCGTGCGATCCCTCAAGTGGCCGCCCCAAAAGGTGGCGGAGCAGCTCGACGATCTGCTCGGGATCTGTGGCGCTCCGCTTGCTCTGACCTCGGAATGGTTGAGAGATGCAGCTTATCTCGCTACTCGACACCATCTGTCGTTCTATGACGCCGCTTGGGCGGCGGCGGCACGAGGCCTGGGAACACCGTTGATCAGTGCAGATCGGATCCTGGTCGGCGCGGGCCTTGCCGAGTCACCGTCGACGATCGTTCGCCGTCTGCGTCTGGCACCGCCATAGCCATGGGCCGGCAGTAGACCGACGCGCGGGCTGTTGTTCGAAGACGGCACCCGGCAGCGGATAGGCGCTCCCGCCCCCGATGATTGCAGCCCATCGACCTGCCGATGGCGCGTCAGTGCTCGATTGGTTGGTCGCCCACGGCGGCGGGCGACCCTACTTCATCGTCCAGAGCGCCTTCAGGCTGTCCCGGATGAGCCGCGTGCCGCCCTCCTTGCGGAAGATGCGGACCGCGTTCTTCTGCTTCGTCTTCTTGTCCACACCGTCGACGCGGAAGAACTCGTCGAGCGCGCGATCGAGGAGCTCCGGGTACTTCCCGAGCATCTGCGGCCGGTGCTCGAGCAGCGGCACGGCGCCCTCGTACTTGCGCATGTCGGCGGTGATCCAGCTGTGGTCGAGCCGGCGCCGATATTCGAGCAGGGACGCCTCGGAGAAATCGCTTCGCTCCTTGGCGCGGACCACGGTCTCGCCGGCGAGCCGGCCCGACTCCATCGCCAGGTTCGATCCCTCGCGGTGCACCGGGTTGCCGAGCATCGCCGCGTCACCGCAGACGAGATATCCGGCGCCGTGCACCTTCGGAATCGAGCGCGCGCCGGCCTCCGGGATCAGGTGCGCGAGGAACTCGACGGTCTCGCCGCCGGCGAGCAGCGGACGGATCGCCGGGTGGTTCTTGAAGTGGTTCTGGATCGCGTTCGGCGTCCGCTTCGCCAGCTCCTCGCGAGAGAGGCGCGTGTCGGAGACCTGGGAGAGGAGCGTACCGCCCCCCACGCTCAGGCTGTCGCGGTTCGTGTAGATGAACATGAAGCCGGCGAGCCCGAGCGTCGCGTCACCGTAGCACTCGATGCTCGCGCCCTCGCCCGGCTCGCAGTTGAACCGGGATTCGATGACGTCGGAGTCGAGCGCGATGATCTCCTTGTAGGCGATCGCGGCCTGGTCGCGCCGCATCGGCGGCTTCAGCCCCGCCTTCTCGAGCAGCCGGCTGCCGAGCCCGACCCCCTCGCAGACGACGACGACGTCGGCGAGCAGGTCACCCTCACGGCCGGTACGGACGCCGACGACGCGGCCGTCCTTCACGATCAGATCCTCGACCACCGTCTCCGGGATCAGGAAGGCGCCCGCCGCCTCCGCCTGCCCGGCGAACCAGGCGTCGAACTTCGCGCGCAGGACCGAGAACGAGTGCGGGTGCTCCCGGTTGCGGAGGTTCTTGTAGCCGAGCGCGCGGATCGCCGCCTCCGGGGTGGTCAACCAGCGCTGCTCCTCGATGATCGGACGCTCCAGCGGCGCCTCCTCGCGCCACTGCGGTCCGACGACCTCCTCCAGGAAGTGCGTGTAGAGGATGCCGCCCATCACATTCTTCGCGCCGGGCTTCGTGCCCCGCTCGATCAGCGCGACCTGGAGTCCGGCCTTCGCCATCGTGATCGCGGCCGCGCTGCCGGCCGGACCGGCGCCGACGACGATTGCGTCGAGCTTCTCTTCATCGCCCATTCGGCCACCATGGTAGTTCGTGGTACGGGTAATCGGCCTCACCGGCGGCATCGGCACCGGCAAGAGCACCGTCGCCGCGCTGCTCCGGCGGCGCGGGATCGTCGTGCTCGACGCCGACCAGTTCGTGCGCGAGCTGCAGCAGCCGGGCGAGGAAGGGCTGCGCCGGCTCGTCGAGACCTTCGGCGATCGGATCCTGACGCCGGGCGGCGAGCTGGACCGGCCGGCGCTCGCTCGCATCGCGTTCTCCGATGCGGCGGCACGCGCGACGCTCGAGGGGATCCTCCATCCGCTCGTTCGGGAGCGGATGGCTGCAGCCCACGCGGCCGCGGTCGCGCAGGGGGCCGACGTCGTCGTGCACGAGATCCCGTTGCTGTTCGAGAGCCGCGATCCGGACGAGTTTGACGCGACCGTCCTCGTCTACGCGCCGGCCGAGGAGCAGGTACAGCGGCTCATCCGCAGCCGCGGCATGAGCGAGGCCGACGCCCGGGCCCGCGTCGCCGCCCAGCTACCGATCGAGGAGAAGCGCCGCCTCGCGACCCATGTGATCGACAACACGGGCTCGATCGAAGACCTGGAGGCCAGCCTGGGTCGCGTCTGGCGTCAGGTGGTGGACGGCGGGTCCGGCTCGCGAACGTAGGTCCCCAGGCCCCGCACGATGAGATCGACGCCGAACTCGAAGCGCGTATCGGGATCGCCGGTGAACAGCACGTCGACGACCCGGTGCACGTGCGGAAACCGGTCCTCGGGCAGCGAGAGCAGGTACTCGCGAAACATGGACACGATCTCCTCCGGCGGCAGGTCCTCGCCGGTCGGGGAGGCGACGCCGAGCGACTCCTCGAACGCGTAGGCGCCGACGAAGAGGCTGGCCACGTCCCCGACGTAGCCGATCACCTGGTCCGTGATGCCGAGCGGCGTCAGCAGCTCGTAGAGCCATTCCGTGGTCCGCGCCATTGCCGGTCCGATCGGCACCCGCCCGAGCGACAAGCGGGCGCCGTCCCGATGCCGATGTGCCTGCTGCCGAAGCTGCCGCGCCAGGTCGGCCAGCTGCTCCCGCCAGCGGGCGGGGTCGGGCTCGGGCAGCACCAGCTCCGCGGTCAAGCGCTCGAACAGCAGTTGCAGCAGCTCTTCCTTGTTGCGCACATGCCAGTA
>JBAPVZ010000004.1:0-1823 GCA_049283435.1 Candidatus Dormiibacterota bacterium | reverse complement strand
AGGAGGCGATGTGCGCGATCGCCGAGCGCGGCCGGGCGATGGCGGAGGCGGCCCCGCCGGGCACGAGCACGATGGCGGCCGTCCTCGGCCTCTCTTCGGGGGCGGTTGCGGACGCGCTCGCCGGGGTCGCGGAGGTCTGGCCGGCGAACTTCAACACGCCGACCCAGGTCGTCATCGGCGGCTCCGTGGCGGGGGTCGACGCCGCTCGCGAGCGGCTGCTGGCGGCGGGGGCCCGGCGCGTGCTGCCGCTCAACGTCGCGGCCGCGTTCCACACACCGTTCATGGCGTCGGCGGCGGGGCGCCTGCGAGCGGTCCTCGACACCGTGCCCTGGCGGACGCCGCGCATCCCGGTCGTCGCGAACGTCAGCGCGGCGCCTTATCCTGATGGCGCGGCCGCCCCGTCCCTGCTCGAGCGGCAGCTCTCGTCGCCGGTCCGCTGGGCCGACTGCGTCGAGACGCTCTGCCGGCTGGGCTGCGACTCGTTCCTGGAGCTCGGGCCGCGCCGCGCGCTGAGCGGGATGCTGCGGGAACTGGCGCCAGGAGCCGGCGCGGCCGTCGTCGCGACGCCGGAAGCCGTGAGCGCCTACACGGCGACCGCGACCGCGGCGCCCTAGCCCGCCGCCGGACGACACCTCCGGCCCCCCGACCACGTTCGACGGGCGGCCGATGCCGATGCTACAGTGAGCGACGATCTGTCGCGGATTGAGGAGTACGAGTTGGATAGCCAGAAGATCACGTTCGATGATTTCAAGAACATCATCGTGGAGCGGCTGGGGTGCGAGCCCGAGCAGGTCACGATGGACGCCTCCTTCCAGGAGGACCTGAACGCCGACTCCCTGGACCTCGTCGAGCTGATCTACGCGTTCGAGGAGAACACCGGCCTCGAGATCCCGGACGAAGACGCGGAGAAGATCACGACGGTGGGCCAGGCCTGGGAATACATCCAGGAGAAGTCGGCCTCCTGAGCGGGTGATGACCGAAGCGCCCCGTCGTCCGGCAACGGCTCCCGAAGGCAGTCGCGGTCGACGGTCGAGCCTGGCCAGGAGCGACGTCGACATCGGGCCGCGCGATACGGCAGCGATCCAGGAGCGGCTGCACGCGCTCCAGCAGAAGATCGGGATCGCGTTCAAGGATCCCCTGCTGCTGCAGGAGGCGCTGACGCACAGCTCGTTCGCGAACGAGAATCCATCCCTCTCTCCGCGCGACAACGAACGGCTCGAGTATCTCGGCGACGCGGTCCTGCAGCTGATCTCGGCCGAATACCTGTACCGGAGACGTCCCGGCGCCGCCGAGGGCGAGATGACGCAGGTGCGCTCGGCGATGGTCAACACGATCGCCCTGGCGGCGCTGTCCGAGGATCTCGGCATGGGCGAGTTCCTCCTCCTCGGCAAGGGGATCGCGCGCGGTGGCGGCCGCAACCTGCGCTCGCTGCTCGCGAATGCGTTCGAGGCGGTCCTCGGCGCGATCTTTCTGGATGCCGGCTACGACGCCGCGTTCCACTACTGCATGGAGCGGTTCAAGGCGCTGCCGGAGGCGGCTGCGGACGAGAACCACAAGGGCCGCCTGCAGCACCTCGTGCAGGATCGATTCGGCGTCACGCCCGTCTACGACAGCATCGGCGCGCGCGGGGCCTCGGGGCGCACGCGGGAATACACGGCCGTCGTCTACGCCGGGGGCGATCCGCTCGGCACCGGGCACGGTCGCACGAAGCAGCTCGCCGAGCAGATCGCCGCCAAGGAGGCGATCGCGAAGCTGAGCGGCGAGCCGCCGGCGAGGCGGCAGCCGGAGGTGCCGCCGCCCCTGCGGTCCGAGCGGAGCAGCGG
>JBAPVZ010000003.1:0-6283 GCA_049283435.1 Candidatus Dormiibacterota bacterium | reverse complement strand
AGCTCATCGAGCCGACCACCGACGCCGGTCGGGCCGCGCGCCTCGGCGACGCGACGGCGAAGCTCGAGCACATCGCACTCCAGGTCGACGACCTGGCCGAGACGCTCGCGGAGGTGACACCGAAGGGCGTGCGCGGCACGACCCCCGAGCCACGCGTGATCGGCGCCAACCTGAACCTGTTCACGCTGCCGGAGACCAGCGGCGGGGTCCAGTTCCAGTTCATGCAGAAGGACGCGGTCAAGGCTTAGGAGCGTCGCGCTCAGCGCGGCAGGCGCTGGTCGAGCTCCAGCGTCGCGGCCAGGAGCGCGCGCACGCCGAGCAGGCAATCCTCCAGGGTCGTGTGCTCGTCGGGCGCGTGGCTCACGCCGTCGCGGCTCGGCACGAACAGCATCCCCTGCGGCGCCAGGTTCGCAATCGACATCGCGTCGTGCCCGGCCCCGCTGGCGAGCCGGCGCCAGGGCACGCCGAATCCGTCGACGACCGTATCCAGCGCTGCCATCACCACGGGGTCGCTCCGCACCGGCTCCTTGCGGGAGACCGCGTGCAGCCGGCCGCCCAAATTCGCCACCAGCTGCCGGAGGGCCGACTCGGCCGTCTCCAGGAGCGCCTCGTCGACACTGCGCAGCTCGCAGCCGAGTTCGACGCGGCCCGGGATCACGTTCGCGGCGCCCGGCTCGACCCGCAGCGTGCCCGCGGTGCCGACGACCCCGGCCGCGATCGCGAGGTCGCGCAGCGCGGTGACGAACGGTGCCGCGGCCACGAGCGCGTCCTCCCGCCCCGCCATCGGCGTCGTCCCCGCATGGTTCGCGCGGCCGGTGAACTCGACCCGGTAGCGGCGGATCCCGACGATCCCTTCGACGACCCCGAGGCGTTCGCCGGCGGACCAGAGCACGGCCCCCTGCTCGATGTGCAATTCCAGGTAGGCAGCCAGCTCGCCAGGGTCCCGGCGCGCGCCGGCCACGCGGCCCGCCTCGAGGCCCGCCTCGCGCAGGTGCGCCTCGACGGGCCGATCGTCATAGGCGAGCGCCGTCAACGACGCCGGTTCGAGCTGGCCGGTCATGGCGCGGCTCCCGAAGGTGCCGCCTCCCATCGTCGCCTCCTCGGCGACGAAGTTCAGCACTTCAATGGGATGCCGCAGGCGCCCGCCCGCCGCGTGGAGCGCGCGGATGACCGCGAGTGCGCCGACCACGCCCAGCGACCCGTCGTAGCGACCGCCGTCCGGCACCGTGTCGGTATGCGACCCGATCGCGAGCGCGGGCAGCCGGTCGTCGTCGCCCGCCAAGCGCCCGATCGTATTGCCCGCCTCGTCGCGCCTGACCGCGAGTCCGAGGTCGCGCATTCGCTCCTCGACATAGGCACGTCCGGCGAGGTCGGCACTGGAGAAGGCGACCCGGAAGATGCCGCCGGCGCCGTCGCGACGGCCGAGCTCGTTGAGACGCCGCAGGTCCTCGGCGAACGCGGCGCCGTCGATCGCGGGAGCGCGGGTGGCGTCCACGGTGACACGCTACTCCGCCGGCCGCGCTCGGCCCCCGGCCCGGTGCGCACTGGCCGCCGGCGTCGCGCCCGTGCCATGCTCAAGGTGTCGGAACGTCCGGCATCTCACGCTGCACACCCCAACCCAAGAGGAGGTCCGAGACATGCCTGACCCGGCAGCCGTCGCATCGATCGACCAGACGACCGAATGGCAGGCGCTGGCAGCGCATCGGGACGAGATCGGGAACCGGCATCTGCGTGACCTGTTCGCCGAGGACCCGTCCCGAGCCGATCGGCTGTCCGTGTCGGCGGGCGACGTGATGCTCGACCTCTCGAAGCACCGGATCACCGAGCACACCCTGGACCTGCTCGTCGCACTCGCGGAGCGCGCCGGTGTCCGCGAGCGCGCCGACGCAATGTTCCGCGGCGAGAAGATCAACGTCACCGAGCGACGGGCGGTGCTGCACGTCGCGCTGCGCGCGCCGGAGTCGGCGACGATTCTGGTCGACGGGGTCAACGTCGTCCCCGAGGTCTTCGCCGTTCGCCGCCGCATGTCCGACTTCGCGAACCGGGTGCGCTCCGGCGCGTTCGCGGGACACACCGGTCGCAAGCTCCGCAACGTCGTCAATATCGGGATCGGCGGCTCCGACCTCGGACCCCACATGGCGACCGAGGCACTGCGCGATTTCAGCGACCGCTCGATGCGGTCTGCGTTCGTGTCCAATGTCGACCCGACGCAGCTCTGGGAGACGCTGCACGAGATGGATCCGGCCGAGACCCTGTTCATCGTCTGCTCGAAGACGTTCACGACCCTGGAGACGCTCGCGAACGCGAAGGCCGCGCGCACCTGGTTGCTGGATGCGCTGCACGATGAGGCCGCGGTCCAGCACCACTTCGCCGCCGTCTCCACCAACACCGACGGCGTCCGCGACTTCGGCATCGACCCCGACAACATGTTCGAGATATGGGACTGGGTCGGAGGCCGGTACTCCTTCGACTCGGCAATCGGCCTCTCGCTGATGATCGCGATCGGGCCCGACGGGTTCGACGAGCTGCTGGCCGGCTTCCGCACCAT
The DNA here is from genome assembly GCA_049283435.1 of Candidatus Dormiibacterota bacterium. Lineage (GTDB taxonomy): Bacteria > Chloroflexota > Dormibacteria > Dormibacterales > Dormibacteraceae > CAVTSA01. The sequence continues at coordinate 3,735 of JBAPVZ010000003.1, read as the reverse complement.
CGATGAGCACTTTCGCACGGCGCCGCTGCGCCAGAACCTGCCCGCACTGCTCGGGCTCGTCGGCGTCTGGTACATCAACTTCTTCGGCACCCAGACGCAGGCGGTCCTCCCTTACAGCCAGTACCTGGCCGAGCTGCCGGCCTATCTGCAGCAGCTCGACATGGAGAGCAACGGCAAGTCCGTCGATCTCGAGGGCCGGCGGGTGCACTACGACACCGGCCCGATCGTGTGGGGCCAGCCGGGCACGAACGGCCAGCACGCCTATTACCAGCTGATCCACCAGGGGACGCGGTTGATCCCCGCCGACTTCATCGGCATCGCCGAGCCGCAGCACGAGGTCGGCGACCAGCATGACCTGCTCGTCGCCAACTTCCTCGCCCAGCCGGAGGCGCTCGCGTTCGGCAAGACGCTGGACGAGGTCCGCGCCGAGGGTGTCCCCGACTACCAGCAGGCGGCGCGGGTGTTCGAGGGCAACCACCCCTCGAGCTCGATGCTCGTGCCGCGGCTGACCCCGAACACGCTCGGCCAGCTGATCGCGATCTACGAGCACAAGGTGTTCACGCAGGGGACGATCTGGCACATCAACTCGTTCGACCAGTGGGGCGTCGAGCTGGGCAAGGCGCTGGCCACCAACATCATTCCCGAGCTGGAGGGTGCGGCCGCGCCGGCGCTGCACCACGACAGCTCGACGAACGCCCTGATCCGGCGGTATCGCGCCCTGCGGGGCCGCACCGTCTGAGCCCGACCGACGACGAACTGAACCACGAGAAAGGAGCACGCAACATGCAGCTGGGAATGGTCGGCCTCGGCCGAATGGGCGCGAACATCGTCCGCCGCCTCTTGAAGGACGGGCACGAGTGCGTCGTCTACGACGTCAACGAGGCGTCGATCGATGCCCTCGCCAAGGAGGGCGCGGTCGGGACTCATTCGATCGAAGAGTTCGCGAGCAAGCTGACGACCCCGCGCGCGACCTGGGTCATGGTGCCGGCCGGCGTGACGAAGCAGACGATCGAGTCGTTGGCGGCGCACCTGGAAGCCGGCGACATCATCATCGACGGTGGCAACAGCTATTACCGCGACGACATCGACCGCGCCGCCGAGCTGCGCAAGTCCGGTCTGCATTTCGTCGACTGCGGGACGAGCGGCGGCGTCTGGGGCCTGGCCCGCGGCTACTGCCTGATGATCGGTGGTGAGGACCAGGTCGTCGGCCACCTGGACCCCCTGTGGAAGAGCATCGCTCCCGGGACGGCCGCCGCCTCGCGGACTCCGGGCAAGGAGGGGGAACCGAGCACGGCCGAGCAGGGCTATCTGCACTGCGGGCCGAACGGGGCCGGCCACTTCGTGAAGATGGTGCACAACGGCATCGAGTACGGCCTCATGGCAGCGTATGCCGAGGGGCTGAACATCATCAAGCACGCGAACGTCGGGAAGCGACAGGGGGAGGTCGACGCCGAGACGACGCCGCTCCGAGAGCCGCAGTACTACGAGTACGACATCGACATCTCGCAGGTCGCCGAGGTCTGGCGTCGGGGCAGCGTCGTCGCCTCTTGGCTGCTCGACCTGACGGCCGAGGCGCTGACGAACGATCCCCAACTCGACAGCTTCGCCGGCCGCGTCTCGGACTCCGGCGAGGGCCGCTGGACCGCGCTCGCCGCGATCGACGAGGGCGTGCCGGCGCCGGTGATCAGCGCCTCGCTGTTCGAGCGATTCAGCTCGCGCGGCGAGGCCATCTACGCGGACAAGCTCCTGTCGGCGATGCGCCAGCAGTTCGGCGGCCATCAGGAAAAGCCTGGGGCGGGCCAGTGAGCGGCGCCCAGACCACCCAGGCGGATGCGCTCTGCTTTTTCGGGGCCTCGGGAGACCTTGCGTTCAAGCAGATCTTTCCCGCGCTCTACGCGATGACGAAGCGGAACACGCTGGGGGTCCCGGTCGTCGGCGTCGCCGACTCCAAGTGGACCGTGGACGACCTCCGCAAGCGGGCGAAGGACAGCGTCGAGGCCCACGGCGGCATCGACGATGCGGGCGCCTTCCGTCGCCTGTCCGGCAGCCTCTCCTACGTGCAGGGCACCTACACCGACCCCTCGACGTTCAAAAGGTTGCGGGAGGCGCTCGGCAAGGCAAAGCATCCGGCCCACTACCTCGCGATCCCGCCGACCCTGTTCGGGACCGTCATCGAGGGTCTCAACGCCTCCGGCTGCGCGGACGGCGCCCGCGTCATCGTCGAGAAGCCGTTCGGCACCGACCTCGCCTCGGCTCGAAAGCTGAACGAGGTCGTCAGCTCCGTCTTCCCCGAGACGGCGGTCTTCCGCATCGACCACTTCCTCGGCAAGGAGACGATCGAGAACATCCGCTACTTCCGCTTCGCCAACTCGTTCCTGGAGCCGCTCTGGAACCGGAACTACATCTCGTCGGTCCAGATCACGATGGCAGAGACCTTCGGCGTCGACGGTCGCGGCGCGTTCTACGACGCGACCGGGTGCCTGCGCGACGTGATTCAGAACCACCTGTTCCAGATCGTGTCCCTGCTCGCGATGGAGCCGCCGGTCGGCCCCGGCTACGAGCCGCAACGGGACGAAAAGACGAAGGTGTTCCGCGCCATGCGCCCGCTGCGACGCGCCGACCTCATCCGTGGCCAGTTCGACGGCTACAAGAAAGAGGGCGGCGTCGCCGCCCGCTCCGACACCGAGACCTATGCGGCCGTCCGCCTCTACATCGACTCCTGGCGCTGGCACGGCGTCCCCTGGTATCTGCGCTCCGGGAAGTGTCTGCCGGTCACCGCGACCGAGGTCACGGTGACGCTGAAGGCGCCCCCCCAGCGCATGTTCGCCGACACGCCGCCGGCGGCGGGTGAGCGGAACTACTTCCGCTTCCGCCTCAGCCCCGATCACGTGATCGCGATCGCCGCGCGCGTCAAACGACCGGGCGAGGAGTTCGTCGGCACGCAGCGAGAGCTCCAGCTGGACGAGGCCCATTCCGCGGACGAGCAGCAACCGTACGAGCGGCTGCTCGGCGACGCGATCACCGGCAACGAGATGCTGTTCACGCGCTGGGACGGCGTCGAGGCGGCCTGGGAGGCAGTCGACGGCGTGTTGCGGGACCACAACCCGGTCCTCCCCTACCGGCCCGGAACCTGGGGCCCCGACGAGGCGGCCGAGCTGCCCACCGACTGCGGCTGGCACAACCCGGAGGCCTGACCGTAACCGGGGACGCGGCGGATGGCCCGGTGAGTGCCGCCGGGGCCGGCGTATCCGAGGCGGCGCGTCAAGGCCGCGGTCGGCACCTCCAGCCTCGGCCGCAGCCGGCCCGCGCCCGCGATTACGGGCGCCGCGTGCGTTCCACCCAGTGGGCGATCCCCATGCACGCCAGCGCACTCAGGGCGAACGTGACGGCCGCCAGCACCTCATAGTCGAACTGCATGTCTCAGACCCCCTCGCTGCGAACATTGGTTCCCAAACGTCTGTTCGAAGACTACCACGTGCGTCGGCGGGGGGCAAGCTCGCTTACAGAGGGCGGCCCAGACCGCGGGCCCGGGCCTGCTCGAGCGTCCAGCGGTAGAGCGCGGAGTCCCAGCCGTAGATGTTCAGCTGCTCGTAGCGCACGGTCTGCTCGGGCCGCTCCCGCGCCACCTCCTGACCCGCGACGACGTCCGCGAGGCTGAGCACGCCCGGCGAAAGACTGCTCGATGCGGACAGGTGCGGAAACGGATCCCATCCCGAGTCGCGGATCTCCGGCGAC
>JBAPVZ010000002.1:0-5165 GCA_049283435.1 Candidatus Dormiibacterota bacterium | reverse complement strand
CAGTAAAGGAGACGAGATCCGGGTGCACAGAATCTTTCAGTTGTGAAACGATGGTGATGTACACGAGCTGGTCTGTTACTGGCATATCTGCGGCCGGCCGAGTGGAGAGGTCCCACTTGGGTGCTCGTACAAAATCAATTGCACCAAACCGGGCGCCCTTGCGCAGCAACGAGGTGGTGGTAGCGGAATAGCGGTTAGCATCCTCCCGCACCGCATGGAAGGCGATACCGGATGGGAACAGGTTGCCCGGTTGCCCAGATCTCACCGCGCTTCGAAGATTCCAGCTCGATGGTAGTAGTAGACGGGTCGTCGACATCTCGCCGCCTCTTAAGCCGTCTTGTATGTTCGGGTCCGTGTCAAACGACGCCCCCAGTGGCTCCGGCACCGCCTTTACTGAGGTAGCCCAAGATCAGTACGACTGCCACCGTAATTCCGAGCGTGACAATGAGCGCGTGCAGGTCCGCATCCTTCGCCGCGGCTGCGGCTCGTCGAGCCGCTTCAGCCTCGGCAAGGTGCTCCCGGTGGGCTTCGCGACGCGCCATCGCAGCGGCGCCCTCACGCGCTGCCTCCTGCATGTTGGCTAGCGCTACGGCGAGCCGCGATAGCCCCTCGCCCCGTTTCGTGGGATCAAGAAGGATGTACTCCCGTCCTTCCAGGAGCGCCTTCGAGGAGTTCTCTACTTCTTTCACCACCAGCGGGATCACCGGCTTCCCGCGGCCAACCGCCAGGCCGATCTCCTGCTGAACGTAGACCGATGCAGTGCTGGTGGCTGTCAGCGGCACAAGGAGAGCGTTGCACCGCTCGAGCTCCCCTGCAACCTTCTCCACGAGCGGAACCCCTGGGCGAATGTCGTGTTCCGCGAAGTAGAGCTCGACGCCGGAGGCGCTCGCGAGGTCTCGAATCTCGGCCAGCTTCGGTAGGTCCGAGGATCTGTGCGAAACAAAGATCCGAATTGCCATGTTCCCTTGAAAGGAAGGCACACCGACCAAAGGACCTCCACGAGGTGTTGGGTCCTAGGACAAGCGACCATGCCGTACTGCAGAAACTACTGCAACGGAGGGGGACCACGCGTCACGGTGCGGGCATCTACACCACGCCCGCGCGCCACGGCGAGCACATCGCAGCACGCAGGACCATTCCGGGCATGGCCCGGTTTCGAGCTGTAACCGCCGCGAAGCTATGCAGGTTCGACTCCTGCCCGGCCCACCAGCCTCGGTTTGATCTCAAATCGGGGACTGAAGTGACGTTAGGGGGGAGCACCTGCGAGCAACCTTCCTGCCCCGTTATCCCTACCGGCCTTCGACGTCGGGTTGGTCGATGCGCTACGCAGCGGAGCGCGTCTCGGCCTCGACTCGCTCGCCGAACGGGACCCTCGGTGCCGGGTAGTGGTGCCTGAAGAAGAGGCCTGTCATCGACCCGCCCCGAGCGACAACGGTGACCTTGCCGAGCGTCGGAACTTCGACGACGGCGTGACGATTGAGCATGGTTTCGCTCCTTCGGCTGTGGTCTCCCGGTTACCCCCTGAAGACGCTCGGGGTGCTCGAACGTGAGGTTTGGAGGCAGAGAAGGCACCGAGTTGGAGGCAGAGAAGGCACCGAGACTGTGTACGCGCGTGTGCGTGCCATCCGATCGCAGATGGGCTCCAGCGGGGCACCGGGGCTGCCGGTGTCCGCCCAGGTTTCCTAACGACCTCACGTTTTGACGAGCTGGTACGTCTGCTTGACATCCGGGCCGGCCACTGGAGTCAACCGCCAACCAAGAGGAGACAGAGCATGTCGTTACAGGACGAGAACAAGGCCGTCGTCGGGCGGTGGTTCACCGAGTTCTGGGGCAACCCGTGGAATCCGTCCGTGGTCGACGAGCTCGCCGCTCCCGATATCCGGTTCGCGTACTCGCTGCACAAGCCGCTGCAAGGGCGCGAGGCCGTGAGGGAGTTCGGCACCGTGTTCCGCGCCGCTTTCCCCGACCTCAACTTCTGGGGTACCGCGGACCTCATCGCTGAGGGCGACTACGTGGTCGGCCAGTGGGAGGGTGGCGGCACGCACGGCGGGCCGGCGTTCGACGACCTGCCCGTCGGATCTGTCCAGGCCGCGAGCGGCAAGAGGATGCACTTCACCGGCGTCACTGTGCTGCGCGTGCAGGACGGTCTGATCACGGAAGAGGTCGGGCTCGACGACGGGGTCAAGGTTCTTCAGCAGCTCGGCATCATCCCCACCGTCTGAAACCCAACTCGCCGTGCGTCATGCACGGGTGCTCACACCGACCGAGCGGCCTGCCGTCGCAGGCCTCGGTCGGCCCTTCCGGACCAGTTCGTCATCATCGTCGGGCATGCGGCAGGGGTCTTCGACCTCTTCCCCACCGGTCACTCAGTTGTAACCGGCCCGCCGGGTGTGGGCGAATGACCGTCCCCGTCGCGTCGCGAACGCCCGGCCCGGCATCTCTGGAGGAAGTCGGTGCAGATCGGAGATATCGTCGCCGTCGTCGACCACGCATCGCCGCGCCGCGGCATGTGGGGCGTCTTCTCCCACACGACTCGCGCCGGCCGGATGGTTGTCAATTTCATCGACGGGAGTGTGGAAACGATGGATCCATTCCAGGTCGAAGACTATGAGGGGCTTGCGAGCGCCGCTGTCATCGCACGGCAGGCATGGCCCGTCCGCCGCGGGACACCTGCGCCGCCGGTCGTCCAGTCAGGTCGCCGACACACTGCCGGCAACTGCAGGTGCGGTCACCCCGAGTACAAGCATCGCGAGTATCACGGCTACGTGGCGTGCACCTGTCCGCGTGCGGCGCATCGCCAGTGTCGCTGCCGAGCCTTCAATCCCCTGCCCCTCGCGTTGCAGACCGCCCTGAGAGAACTGCACGACGCCACGACGGGTCGCTGTCGCGACGCGGAGGAAGGCAAGTCGGGACGGTCTCGATCGGGCCCAGGACGGCCGGGTCGGGCGTGTAGGTCGGCATCTCAGCTCCGCAGCGTTCGGTCGAAAATCTCGGTGATGAGCGTCAGTACCTGGACGGAGGTCCACTGCCCGGCCTGGCGGCGATTGAGCGCAAGCATCCCGTGCCCGGCGCCCGCCAGCAGGTGGTAGCTACTGTCCGCGCCGGCGTCGCGGAGTGCCCGGTGCAGGGCGAGCGTCTGCGCGGGCGGGATGATGCGGTCGTCTTCACCGAAGAACAGGAATGGCGGGGCCTCCGCTTGGACCAGATCGACCGGGTTGGTGTCGGTGGCCCGGTACCGGCGGAATCGGATGCCGTGGCCGTGCGCATGCGCTCGTCGAACCCGTCGGCGACGATGGACCGGTCGGAGGCGCCAAACTCGTCCACGACGGCCCGGATCCGCGGGTCGGTGTCCGGCTACGGAGGCGAGGTAGCCGCCATTGTCAGTGGACTCACCGGACTTCAGGTCCTGCAGCCCGCGCGACCCAATAAGGTGGTCGAGCCGACATCGAGTTAGCGCGCAAGTCCTCCCGCGTATTACCACGGCTCACGACGGCGGCGTGAGTCTCGGATGCCGAGGACCCAGAGCGTGTCGCCCTTCACCGTGTACAGGGTCTCTTGCGGTGGGGTGAGCCAGTACCGCCGCGTGCGGCTTCGCGGGTCCGGGCGGCCGAGGTCGGGCATGCCTCGTTCGGCAAGCCAGTTCATCGCACGGTACACCGCCGCGGCCTGCACCGGCGCCCGGTCGCCCAGCCGTTCGAGCTGCGCCAGCGCACGGGCCGTCCAGTACAGGCGAAGCGGACAGTGAGCCAGGTCTACGACTCCTGGTCGTGTAGAGGCAGTCCCAGCGCCAGGAGCCGGCGGCGGACCTCGGTGTTGCCCACACCTGCCTCCTCGCCGCGCGCGATCCGCCCCTCCAGCTTGTCCAGCTCCTCTTGCAGGCCGGGGTTTCTGGCGTACATCTCCTCGATCTCGTCATCGAGTGGATGGTGGTCCGGGTGCGTCGCCATGCCCAAAATCCTACCGCCTACCATGTCCAACCGCACCTGCTGTGGACAAGCGCCGGGAGCAGGTGCCCCTATCTGTAGAGGAGCGGTGCTGGTGCGTGGCCGAGGCGCGTCGCAACCAGCTTCAAAAGCCTCGAGTCAGCCAGTGTGAGCGTCGCTGACGTGTGCCGCACCGCGTACAGAACGACCTCCGGGCCGCCCGCTGAGGCCAGCGCCATGTAGAACGCCCTGTGCACCCATTCGTGGTTGTGCAGGTGCTCGCGAGGGGTGTGCCGAAGCAGCAAGGCGCCTTACGCCTCAGGCCGCCGGGCGCGAATGTACGCGCTCCCGATACGACCCTCGCCTTCGAGCTCGTGCTCGGCGTGGACGTCGATCTCGACATCGACGAAGCCGGCCGCCTGGAGCTGAGCACGGTACTCATCGACTGGAATCGTCCCTGAGATGCAGCCCGCCCACGCGTCGACCGCGCGCTTGGTCTCCGGCGACAGAGGCTCCATCTCGACCATGTCGGCCACCGCGAGGAGGCCGCCGGGGCGCAGCACCCGAGCTGCCTCGCGCAGCACCGCGCCCTTGTCCTCCGCGAGGTTGATCACGCAGTTGGAGATAACGACGTCGATACTCGCGCTTGGCAGAGGGATCTGCTCGATCGTGCCCTTCAGGAAGGTGGCATTCTCGACGCCGGCCTGCGCGCGATTGCGCTCGGCCAGCTGCAGCATCTCGTCGGTCATGTCGACGCCATACGCGTGACCGCCCGGCGCCACCCGTCTGGCCGAGAGCAGCACGTCCAGGCCGCCGCCGCTGCCCAGGTCGAGGATCGTCTGCCCAGGCTCCAGCCTGGCAAGCTGGGTCGGGTTCCCGCAGCCCAGGCTGATGCCGGGCTCGACGCCCACCTCCTGCAGCTGTTCCGGCGAGTAGGCGCTCCCGCAGGACGCGCCGCTCGCGTTCACGTCGGAGCAGCACGCGGACTCGCCACAGCAGCTCGTGGCCGTCAACTCGCCTGCGAAGCGCGCATAGCGCTCCCTGACTGCGTCCCGTACCTCATCGCTCATGAGCGCCACCTCACTGGAATGGACGGCTTGGACATCGCATTGATCGCCGTCGATGTCTGAAGCGTAGCAGGACGGATCGATGATCGTCAATCGGTTGTGTATGATGCTGCCCATGGGGATGCAGGAATTGCACGTATTGCGGCGCCGGGGTACTTGCTGCGCGGTTGAGGCC
>JBAPVZ010000001.1:0-10303 GCA_049283435.1 Candidatus Dormiibacterota bacterium | reverse complement strand
GGTGGTATCCTCGCGCAGATTCCGCGCGCGAGTCGGGCATCGCCTCGTCGCCCGGACAGTGGGAAGGAGAGGAGCGAGGTTATGGCATGCAACGGTCCAGCCGCGGCCGCGACATCGGTCGAGACCGGCGCCTACCACCTGGATCGCGACGGTTACACGCTGGGGCGCGTACCTACCGGCGGCCGTCACCGCCGGTCGGTAGTTTGCCTGCAGCGCTCCGGACAGGGGTCGGCGCCGTCGCACTTCGAGACCGCCTGATGCGTATCGGGATCGACGTCGGCGGGACGAACACTGACGCGGTGCTCATGGATGGGCGCACGGTGCTCGCCGAGCGCAAGACGCCGACGACGAAGGACGTGACCAGCGGCATTCTCGCCGCGCTCGCCGGGCTGCGGGCGCAGCGCGCGTTCGAGCCGCGCCAGGTCCGCGGCGTGATGATCGGCACGACGCACTTCACGAACGCGGTCGTCGAGCGCCGGCGGCTGCAGCAGACGGCGGCGATCCGCCTCGCGCTGCCGGCGACGGCCGCGCTGCCGCCGATGGTCGACTGGCCCGACGAGCTGCGACAGGCGATCGGCGGTCACGCCTACCTCTGTCACGGGGGCTACGAGTTCGACGGCCGTGAGATCTCGCCGTTCGACGAGGCGGAGGTGCGACGGGCCGCCGAGGACATCGCCGGCCGGGGCATCGAGACGGTCGCGATCAGCTCCGTCTTCTCGCCGGTCAACGCTGACATGGAGCGGCAGGCGGGAGCGATCGTCGAGCAGGTGATACCGGCCGCCCACCTGAGCTTCTCGCACGAGATCGGCCGGGTCGGACTCCTGGAGCGGGAGAACGCGACGATCCTGAACGCCTGCCTGCGCCAGCTGGCCGCGGAGATCACCCAGGCGCTGCAGTCGGCGGTCCGCGAGTCCGAGATCGAAGCGCCGCTGTTCATCAGTCAGAACGACGGCACGCTGATGAGCGTCGACTACTGCCGCCGCTACCCGGTCCTGACGTTTGCGTCGGGGCCGACGAACTCGATGCGCGGCGCCGCGTTCCTCTCCGGGGAGGCGGACTGCATCGTCGCCGACATCGGCGGCACGACGTCGGACGTCGGCGCGCTCCAGCACGGGTTCCCACGGGAGGCCTCGGTCGCCGTCGACGTCGGCGGCGTGCGCACGAACTTCCGGATGCCGGACGTGCTCGCCTACGGGCTCGGCGGCGGCAGCCTCGTCGTCGAGGGGGCGGCCGGCATCCGCGTCGGACCGCAGAGCGTCGGCTACGAGATCACGGAGCGTGCGCGCTGCTTCGGTGGCGAGGAGCTGACCGCGACCGATCTCGCGGTCGCGGCCGGTCTGGCCGAGATCGGCGATCCGGCGCGCGTTCGCGGGCTCGACGCCGCTCTGGTGGCGCGCGGCGTGGCCGAGATCCAGCACCGCGTCGCCGAGCTGGTGGACCGCGTGAAGACGAGCGCCACCGCGCTGCCGGTCGTCGTCGTGGGCGGGGGCAGCGTACTCCTCCGCGACGAGCTGGAGGGTGCCTCGCGCCTCGTCAAGCCGGACCACTTCTCGGTCGCGAACGCGATCGGCGCCGCGATCGCGCAGGTCGGCGGCGAGACCGACAAGGTGTTCTCGCTCGCCGAGCTGTCGCGCGAGGAGGCGCTGGAGCAGGCGCGCGAGGAGGCGACGGCGAAGGCGCTCGCCGCCGGCGCCGACGCGGGCTCGATGCAGATCGTCGACGTCGAGGAGGTCCCGCTCGCGTACCTCCCGAGCAACGCCGTGCGCATCCGCGTCAAGGCCGTCGGCGACTTGCAGCTGGAAGCGGAGGATGGACGAGATGTCGCGGCTCGTCCGTGAGGAGGACCTGGAGGACATCGCTCGCGGCGCCGCCATCCTCGGCACCGGCGGCGGCGGCAACCCGTACATCGGCAAGCTCCTCGCGCGCGGCGCGATCCGCGAGCACGGCCCGGTGACGCTCGTGCATCCCGACGAGGTGCCGGACGACGCCCTCGTCGCCCAGGCGGCGATGATGGGCGCGCCGACCGTGATGGTCGAGAAGATCCCCGAGGGAAGCGAGGTCGTGCGGGCGTTCGAGCTGCTCGCCGTTCAGCTCGGCCGGCCGCTGACCCACGTGACCTGCGGCGAGGTCGGCGGCGTCAACTCGACGATCCCGTTCGTCGTCGCGGCGCGGCTTGGCATCCCACTCGTCGACGCGGACGGCATGGGCCGCGCGTTCCCCGAGCTGCAGATGTCGCTGCCCGGCATGGCCGGGGTCCGCGCGACGCCGCTGGCGCTCGCCGACGAGAAAGGCAATCGCCTCGTCCTGGAGACGATCGACAACCGCTGGACGGAGCGGCTCGCGCGCTCGGCGACGATCGACATGGGGTGCTCGGCGCTGCTCGCCGCCTATGCCTGCAGCGGGCGCCGGGCGCGGGAGACGATGGTGCTCGGGTCGCTGACGCTGAGCCAGGAGCTGGGCCGGCTGCTGCGCGAGGCGCGGGCCGAGCACGCCGATCCCGTCGCCGCCGTCGTCGCCCGCCTGCGCGGACGCCGGCTGTTCACCGGCCGCGTCGTCGACGTTCGCCGCCGCACCGAGAGCGGCTTCGCTCGGGGCACCGCCCAGCTCGCGGGGCTGGACCGCGACGTCGGGTCACAGCTCGAGCTGCGCTTCCAGAACGAGAACCTGGTCGCGCTTCGCGACCACGAGGTGCGGGTGAGCGTACCCGACCTCATCATCGCGCTCGACACCGAGACCGGCGAGCCGGTCACGACCGAGGATCTGCGCTACGGCTTCCGGGTCACCGTGCTCGGCGCCCCGTGCGACGAGCGCTGGCGCTCGCCGCGCGGCCTCGCGCTGGCCGGCCCGCGCTACTTCGGCTACGACTTCGACTACGTGTCGCTCGAAGATCGCGCGGGCTCGCGCTGAGGTGAGCTGGGACCTGGATCGGCGGCAGCTGCCGGATCTGGCGCGGGGCGCCGCGCTGCTCGGATCCGGCGGTGGGGGCGACCCCTACGTCGGCCGCCTGATGGTCGACCGGGCGCTGCGGGACGGCGGTCGCGTGCACGTGCTCGACGTCGAGGAGGTGCCGGACGACGCGCTCGTGATCGCGACCGCGATGATGGGCGCGCCGACCGTCATGAACGAGAAGCTGCCGGCCGGGACCGAGGGCGTGCTCGCGCTACGGACCCTGGAGGGGCACCTGGGTCGCCGAGCGGCGGCGACGATTCCGATGGAGTGCGGCGGCATCAACTCGACGATGCCGCTCGTCGTGGCGGCGCAGACCGGCATCCCGGTCGTCGATGCCGACGGCATGGGACGCGCCTTCCCCGAGCTGCAGATGGAGACGTTCGGCGTCTACGGCGTCTCCGGGTCCCCGCTCGCGATCGCGAACGAGCACGGGGACGCGACGATCGTGCTCGCACACGACAACGAGCAGATGGAGTGGCTCGCGCGCGGCATCACGATCCGGATGGGCGGTGCGGCGCTGATCGCCGAATACGCGATGGACGGGGCGACGATGCGGCGGGTGTCGATCCCGGGCACGCTCCGCCTCTGCATCGAGCTCGGCGCGGCGATCCGCCAGGCCCGCGAGCGGCACCGCGATCCACTGGCGGCGCTCGCCGACGCGATCGCACCGACGATCTACCGCGGACCCCGGCTCCTCTTCGAGGGCAAGGTCGAGGACGTGCTGCGGCGGACGACGGAGGGCTTCACGAAGGGCGCGGCCACGATCCGGCCGCACGTCGCGGGACCGCTGCTCCAACTCCGCTTCCAGAACGAGCACCTGATCGCGGAGAGCGAGGATGGCCGAGGCGACGAAACTCCGCCGGCTCCGGTTCGCGGGGGCCTCGGGCGCCAGGTGCTGGCGGTCGTGCCGGATCTGATCTGCGTGCTGGAGGCGGAGACGGCGGAGCCGATCACGACCGAGGGGCTCCGCTACGGGCAGCGGGTCCAGGTCGTCGCGCTGACACCCCCGGAGATCATGCGCACGCCGGAGGCGCTGCGGGTGTGGGGGCCGGCCGCGTTCGGACTCGAGTGCGACTACCAGCCGGCCGTCCCCGCCTGATGCGAGCTCGGTGTCGAGGCCGGGCGGCGGCATCCGAGTGCGACCGGCAGCCCGGCGATCCGCGCCCTGACGACGGGCAACAGCCTACGTTCAGATCATCGCGGGGCATGCCCGCCTCCACCACGACCGTCCCCTTGCGAGGAGATTCGATGACCACTGTCGCCGCGCTCGACGTCACCGCTGTTCGCCAGGCCTACCCGATCCTGCAGGAGCTCGCCTACTTCAACACCGGCACCTATGGCCTGATGGCGCAGCCGGCGCTCGCGCGGTATCTGGACAGCGTCGCCCGATTCGAACAGCGGGGCATGGCGGGCAGCCGCGAGCTGCGAGCGGACATCGAGCGCGCGCGCGAGCGGTTGGCGGGACGCATCGGGGCGAGCGCGGACGAGGTCGCGCTGACCGGCAACGCGACCGACGGCATCGCGTTCGTCGCCGCCGGGCTCAGGTTCGACCCGGGAGACGAGGTGATCATCTCCGACCAGGAGCATCCGGCGATGCGGGTCCCGTTCGGGTACGCCGCCGCCGAGCGCGGGCTCGTCGTGCGGCGCTTCCAGGTCAGCGAGGAGCCCGAGGAGACGCTCGCCTCGATCCGCTCCCTGCTCACCCCGCGCACCCGGCTTCTCGCGACGAGTCATGTCACGTCGCCGTTCGGCATCCGGCTGCCGGTGCAGGAGATCTGCGCGCTCGCGCACGAGCACGGCGCGCTCGCCCTCGTCGACGGCGCCCAGTCGTTCGCGGTGCTTCCGATCGACGTCGCCGGGATCGGCTGCGACTTCTTCAGCGGCAACGGGCACAAGTGGCTCGGCGGCCCGAAGGGCACCGGCTTCCTCTACGCGCGACACGACCTGATGACGCAGCTGCGGCCGGCGTACGTCGGCGACGGCTCGCTGACCGGCCAGGTCGAGCAGAGCGCGGAGCTGCGGCCCGACGGCCATCGCTTCGAGTTCGGAACGCGGGGCTTCGCGACGCCGGCGGGCCTGAACTTCGCGTTCGACTGGATGGACGAGCTGGGCTGGGAGTCGGTCTCGGCGCGCATCGAGCACCTGAGCGGGCTGCTGAAGGCGATGCTGCGTGACACGCCGGGAGTCCAGCTGATGACGCCGGTCGCGTGGGACCGTTCGAGCGGGCTGGTTTCGATCCGGGTGGCGGACGGTGACGAGGCGGCGCTGCAGGCGGACCTGGAGGCCCACCGGCTGTTCCCGCGCCCCTCCGGGCCGAAGGGTTCGGGCCGGATCCGGGTGTCGCTCGCGCTGTTCAACGACGAGGACGAGGTCGAGCGGCTCGCAGCTCGCATCCGGGTGTTCGCGCGGCAAGGCTCGTAGAGGCCCCGGCCGCCGAGGCGTCGTCCGCGGGCGGCCGGGCGTCAACTCGCACCCCCGGCGACCGCCTACGCTTTCGCTCACTCGTCGAACGGAAGCGCGCTGGATCAACGACCGGAGGTGGGCGATCGTGTACCTGGAAGAGCTGCGACAACTCGATGCGAATCCGGCGGCGGTGGGGATCGTCGGTGCCGGCCGCATGGGGCGGGGCGTCGTCGACCAGATCGCGACCATGCGCGGGCTCCGGGTGCGGGCCGTGGCCGACCTGGACGCCGAGCGGGGGATCGCCGCCTTCACCGCGAACGGGTGGGGACGCGAGCAGGTCTGCCTGGCCGACCAGGTGGGCGCGGCGCAGGACGCGCTCGCCGCCGGCCGCCCGGTGGTCACCGAGGACCCGCTGCTGCTCGCCGACCTCGACCTGGCAGCGCTCGTCGAGGCCACGGGTGTGCCGGCGGTCGGGGCCGAGGTCGCCGATCGTGCCATCGCGCGACACCGTCACGTGATCATGCTCAACGTGGAGGCCGACTGTGTCGTCGGGCCCATCCTCGCCGAGCGGGCGCGCCGGCAGGGCGTCGTCTACACGCTCGCCGCCGGGGACCAGCCCGGCGTGATCCTGGAGCTCGCGGAGTGGGCGAGGACGCTCGGCTTCCGCCTCGTCTGCGCCGGTCGGGGCACGGTGCGGTTCCCCGACGACAACCATGCGACGCCCGAGACCTACCTCGAGATGGCCGAGGACAACACGCTCAATCCCAGGATGCTGTGCTCTTTCCGCGACGGCACCAAGGCGCAGACGGAGAGTGCGGCGGTCTCCAACGTGCTTCGGATGCCGCCAACCAGGCTGGGCATGATCGAGCCCAGGGTGGGTTGGCCGGAGCTCGGCCACACGTTCTCTCTGCAAAGTGAGGGGGGCATCCTCGACGAGGAGGGCGTCGTCGACATGGTCAACGCGGTGACCCCCGAGGGCGACTACGTCCACCAGGACAAGGTCTTCCCCGGCGTCTTCCTGGTGGTCACCTCGGACCACGCCGGTGTGCAGTCCGCCATGCGGTGGCATCTCGATCCCGGCTTCGGCGGGGTGGGTCGCCAGGAGGGCCCGAACTGGGGCCTGTTCCGTCCCTACCACCTCCCCTGCGTGGAGACGCCGATGTCGGTGGCCCGGGCGATCGTCCAGGGCCGGCCGACCGGCGATCTGAGGGGCGGCCCGGTGGCCGAGGTGGTGACCGCCGCCAAGAGGGATCTGCGCCCGGGCGACGAGCTGGATGGCGCCGGCGGGTACGCGGTCTACGGGCTCAGCGAGCGCCATCAGGTGGCGCGGGAGAGAAACCTGTTTCCGCTGGGTTTCGCGTACAGCGGCCGGGTCACCCGGGCCGTGCCGAGAGATCAGCTCCTGACCTGGGACGACGTCGAGGTCGACACTTCCGGCTTTCTCGGGCAGCTGGTCCGGGAGCAGGATCGGCTCTTCGGCTGAGAGCGGTGCCGTCGCGCTCGGCCAGGTCCCTGCCCGGTCGTCGATCGGCGTCCACCCTCCCGGATCAGCTCACGACGTCGTGCAGCTCGCCGGTCGCGAGGTAGCGCATCACGTTGATCACCGCCGCCTGCGCGATCCGCATCAGTGTCTCCCGCGTCACCCCGGCGACGTGCGGGGACAGCACGACATTCGGCGCTCGGAGCAGGCGGAGAGCGGCCGGCGGCGGCTCCGGGTCGAACACGTCGATGCCGGCTCCGGCGAGCGTGCCCGCCTCCAGCGCGTCGGCGAGCGCCTTCTGGTCGACGAGCGCGCCCCGCGCAGTGTTGACGAGGAATGCGGTCGGCTTCAGCAGAGCGAGCCGGCGGGCGTCGAGCAGGTGCTGCGTCTCCTCGGTGAGGGGCGCGTGGAGCGAGATGTAGTCGGCCTCGCGCAGCAGGTCGTCCAGCTCGGCGAACCGCACCCGGGACGCCCGCTCCACCTCGGGCGAGGCTCGCCTCCGGTCGGTGTAGATCGTCGTCATGCCGAACGCCGCGGCGCGGTGCGCGACCTCACGGGCGATCTGCCCGAACCCGACGAGGCCGAGCGTCTTCTCCGACAGCTCGGTGATCGAGCGCTGCAGTCGCGGCAGCGCCCACTCACCGTCGCGCAACGCCAGATGGGCCGGGATCACCTGCTTCGCGAGCGTCAGCATGAGCGTGAACGTCTGCTCGGCGACGTTCTGCTTCTCGGCGCCGGTCGAGCCGATGTTGGCGACTTTGACCCCGCGTGCGCGGGCAGCCTCGAGATCGACGTAGTCGAAGCCGTGGCTCGCGCACTGCACCAGCTCGAGCGCCGCCGCCGCCGCCAAATGCTGGCCGGTGATCGGCGCCAGCCCGGTGATGATCACCGTCGCGTGGGCGAGCGCGGCCGGATCCTCGTCCGCCCGCTCGACGATCGCGACGTCCGCCAGGCCCTCGAACGCCGGCGTCAGGCGCGCCCCCACCGCACGGCCGCCGATGTGCTCGGGGACGATCGCGAGCACGTGCCTGTCAGCCATCCGTCGCCTCCTCAATCCGCGCGTCGCAGGTCGTCGCGCGTCAATTCCCCCGGCGTCGTGTGACCCGACAGGGCGAGGGTCAGGTCGACCTCCGCGAGGAGGCAGCGGATCACGTGCTCGACGCCGGCCTCCCCGTCGAGTGCCAGCCCGTAGACGTAGGGCCGGCCGAGCAGGCAGGCGCGGGCGCCGAGTGCGAGAGCTTTGACGACGTCGTCGCCTGTCCGGACCCCGCTGTCGAAGAGCACTGGCGCCCGGCCACCGATCGCGTCGACGACCCCGGGCAGCGCATCGGCGGAACCGGTCGCGCCGTTCACCTGCCGGCCACCGTGGTTCGACACGATGACGCCATCCATCCCGGCTTCGATCGCTCGCCGCCCGTCGTCGGGATGCTGGATGCCCTTCAGCACGATCGGGCCGTCCCAGTGCTCCCGGAGGAAGCCGAGATCCTCCCAGGTCTTCGACGGGTCGGTGAACATCTGCACGAAGTGCTGCACCGCCGCGGCGGGATCCTCGGCGACCGGCTTCTCGAGGCCCGCCTGGAACGCCGGATCGGAGAAGTAGTTCGCGGTCCCGACCCCGTGGAGGAAGGGCAGGTAGGCCTGATCCAGGTCCCGTGGACGCCAGGCCAGGAGCCAGGTGTCGAGCGTGACGACGAGCACGTGATACCCGCTCGCTCTGGCCCGCTGCAGGAAGCTCTGCGTCACCTCCCGATCCTTCGGCCAGTAGAGCTGGAACCAGCGCTCCGCCTCACCCATCGCCTTGGCGACCAGCTCCATCGGCACGCTGGACGCCGAGGAGAGCACGAACGGCACGCCCAGCGCCGCCGCCGCCCGGGCCGCCGCCGGCTCCGCGTCCGGGTGCAGGATCGACTGCACGCCGACCGGTCCGAGCAGCAGCGGCGCCGGCAGCGTGGTTCCGTACAGCTCCACCGAGAGGTCCCGGTCGCGCACGTCGCGGAGCATGCGGGGCAGGATCTGCCAGCGATCGAGCGCCTCCCGGTTCGCCCGCGCCGTTCGCTCGCTGCCGGCCGATCCGGCGACGTAGCCGACCGGCCCTGGCGGCAGGCGATCCGCCACCAGCCCCTCGAGCCGGGTGAGGTCGGTCGGCAATCGCGGCACCTCGCCGGCGCGCAGACCTCGACCGTAGATCTCGTACTGGAACGCCGCCCAGTCTCGCCTGCTCATGATCGGCGCCTCCTGCGCTGCCGGCGAATGGCGATGGCGGGCAACGCGGCCGGTCCCCTCACCAATCGAGCAGCTAACGATAACCGGCCGTGATGTCGCTGAAGCGGCTGTACGCGTCGTCCTCGGCCCAGAGCTGCAGCGAGCCGACCTTGCCACCCGCCTGCTCCTGGCCGCGGCTCGTGTTCAGGAAGGCGAGCACCGGCTCCTGCTGGGTAGGCGCGTGCTGCAGCGCGAGCCGCACGCCGAGCTCGGTACAGCTCTGGGTGCCGGTCGCGTCCGGCACCTGGGTTTCGTCCCGGTCGAAGTAGCGCGACGATACCTCCCACACGTGGTACTCGTCACGCGCCCGCAGGAAGATCTCGCACACGAACGGCGGGGTCGTCGTCTGCTCGCACGAGGTCGCGGTCAGACCGGGCAGCCCGGCGAGCGGCTGCTGCTCGCAGGTGTAGCCGGCCTGCAGGAGCGGCGACGTCACCTGGGAGCGGGCGAGCTTCGGCAGCCAGGCGTAGGCCGGGGGCTTCGGCGTCGAAGCCGTGGCCGGCGGCGAGGGCGTCGCGGTCGGCGACGGCTGCACGCTGGCCAGGCTGCGGAGGAAGAGGATGCCGCCGCCGAGCGTCGTCGCCGCGATGAGAACGACGGCGACCGCGGCGAGCACGGTTGTGAGCAGCCGCCGGCCGCCACCGGGCGGCGGCGGAGGTGGGGGCGGCGCCGCGGGGGCGGGAGGCGGGCTGGGCAGATGAAAGCGCGGACCCTGCGGGATCCCGAGGCCCCGATGCTCCGGCTCCGGCGTCGTCGGCGTCGTCATCGGACGCTCCGCCGCAGCGGCTTCGACAGGTGAGGTGAATCGACGACCAACCGCAGCGGCTCGTCCCGCCAGACCCCCGCATAGTCGACGCCGATGCGAGGAGTCGCGACGATCGCCGCCGGCTCGAAACCGTCGTTGAGCACGTACAGCGCCGGCGGGACGAGGGGCGCACCATCCTGGCTGCGGTCGATCCCGAGCGCGCGGCAGACGAGCCCGGGCCCCGACATCCGGGCGCCACCGGCCGGCGGTTCGAGCGCCCGGACGAGCACCGCGTGGGGTTCGCCGGCCGGCCGGCAGACGAAGTTCAGGCAGTGGTGCATGCCTTAGACCAGGTACACGTAGGCGTGGACGGCAGGCCCGTACATCGGCCGCGTTCGCGGCGTCAGCCCGTGCCAGGCGTGGGAGGCGCGATCCGGCTCGCCGAGATACGCCTCGACCTCGAC